>NZ_JBHWIR010000037.1:43685-48869 GCF_042731835.1 Kitasatospora sp. NPDC059817
CGCGCCGCGGCCCGCCCCCGCGGCCGGGCCCCACGGATGGACAACGCAGCGGGGAGTAGCGATGACACGTACGGGGAAGCGGATGCTGGCCGCCAGCGCGGCCGCGCTGGCGGGGGTACTGGCGGTCGCCGGGACGGCCTCGGCGCAGCCGGGCCCGGCTGCGGTCCAGAGCGGTATGGGGACGGGGGAGATCCTGCCGTACCCGGGGGAGACGGGCCTGATCTGGATCCCGGACTGGATCGGCGACGGCGGCGCGGTGACGGCCTCCGTCAACCCCTCGCAGCCTTTCACCGTGACGGTGGGCTGCCAGGGCGGCGGCTCGGTCCAGGTCCATGTCGCCGGCCTGGCGCCGGCCGACTTCACGGTCCAGTGCCCGGTCGGCGCGACCGGCACCGGCTCGGTGGAGATCCCCGCCCGGCCCGGCCGGGACCTCCTGTTCACGGTGACCGCCTCCGACCAGGCGATCCACTGGGGCATGTACGCCACCCAGGCGGACTGACCCCGCCGCGCGTCCCGGAACGGGTCCCGTTCGGTCCTGCCGCGCGCGCGACGGCACTGAACGGGACTGAACGGGACTGGACGGGACCGGCCCTAACGCCGCACGCTGCGCGGCCCGGTGACCGCCGCGCCCAGCGCGCCGACCCGGGCCCGCAGTTCGCGGTCGGCGGTGACGACCAGGCAGTCCCGGTCCGGCTTTTCGGCCCTGGCCGCCCGGACCAGCTCGACGATCCGGTCGTCACCGCTGCCGGCCGCCGCGACCACCTGCACCTCGGGCAGTCCGTCCACGCCCCGGGCCGCGCCCTCCACGACCAGCACCACCTCCAGCGGCCCGGGCCGCTCCGGCAGGCCCTGCCCGGCGACGGCGACCAGCGCGTCCCGCAGCCGCTCGGCGGCGCCCCGTCGATCCCGCCACCACCCGTCGGGCACCGACCCGACCACGTTGGCCCCGTCCACCACCAGCAGCGGCAGGCCGCCCCGGGTCCCGTTCGCGTCCCTGTCCTCCATGGCCTCTCCCACGCCCTTCCTCGTCACGCCTTTCCCAGGGCCGGCCCGGCGAGTGACCGGGCCGGCGGGGCCGCCGGGCGAACCCACCGGGGCCCCGTCAGCCGGGTGGTGCGTCAGGTGAGGGTGATCCGGATGCCGACGGTGCCGCGCTCGCCGCGGCGCAGGCGGCTGCCGAGCAGGGTGAGCACGCCGAGCAGGCCGTACTTCTGGCGCAGCAGGGTGCGGTAGGCGGCGGTGCGTTCGGGGGAGAGGATCTCGGCGGTGGCGGGGTACTGCTCGCCGGTCGGCCGGCCCTTGACGTCGCAGGGGCCCACCAGGACGTCCGCGCGGTTGCGGATCCGCTTGACCTTCCAGGAGTCGGCGACGGTCCAGACGCCGAGCGCCTCGCCGTCGCGCACCACCCACACCGGGGTCGGCACGGTGGTGCCGTCCTTCTTGTAGGTGGTGACGAGCAGGTAGCTCCCGGAGGAGAGGCTGACGATCCGGGCGAGCCGGTCGGAGGGAGCGGGGTCGGGCGTGGTCATGGCCGGAAGTCTAGGGCGTGCCTGATCATTCCCGCCGGGCGCGCGGCAGGGCGTGCCTGACCAGGGCCCGGGCCCGGCGGGCCAGCCCGTGGTGGCGGTGCCCGCCGAGGGCGGTGGCGCCCGGGTCGGGGAGCGCGGCCGGGTCGGCGGCGAGTGCGGCGCGGCGGCGGGCGGCGGTGCGCGCGGCGGCCCACAGGGCGAGGACGGCGCCGAGTGCGATGGCCGTCCAGGCGGCCGGGGCGAGGCCGGGGTCGTTGCCCCGGACGGCCTGCGGGTGCGCCTGGCCGGCGATGGCGGCGGGGACGGCGGACGAGGCGGCGCCGGCCCGGCCGGTGATGGTGGCCGGGTGGGCGGCGGCGGTGTCCTCCACCAGTTGCCCGACCGGCTGGACCTTGTCGGCCGCCGCGAAGCCCCAGTCGAGCAGCTCGGCCGCCTCGTCGTAGACCCGGGTCTGGGTGTCGGGGTGCATCACCGTCACCAGCAGGGTGCGGCCGCCGCGCTGGGCGGCGCCGGTGAAGGTGGCGCCCGCGTTGGTGGTGTAGCCGTTCTTGACGCCGATCAGGCCCTGGTACTTGCCGAGCAGCCGGTCGGTGTTGGCGATGTCGAAGCTGGTGCGCTGCCCGGTGAGCTTGTCGAGTCCGCCGGGGAAGTGCGCGGTGCGGGTGGAGCAGTAGGAGCGGAAGTCGGCGTTGCGCAGCCCGGCGCGGGCGAACAGGGTGAGGTCGTAGGCGGAGGAGACCTGGCCGTCCATGTCGTAGCCGTCGGGGGAGACCACCTTGGTGTCGCGGGCTTGCAGGGCTTGGGCGCGGGCCTGCATCTCGGCGACGGTCTGCTGGAGGCCGCCGTTCATGTGCGCGAGGACGTGGACGGCGTCGTTGCCGGAGCTGAGGAAGACGCCCCGCCAGAGGTCCTCGACGCGGTACGGCAGGTCCTCCTTGACGCCGACGAGGCTGCTGCCGGCGCCGACGTTGGCCAGTTCGGCCGTGGTGACCTTGTGCTCCGTCGTGCGGTCGAACTTGGGCAGCACGGTGTCCGCGAAGAGCATCTTCAGGGTGCTGGCCGGGGGGAGCTGGAGGTGGGCGTTGTGGGCCGCGAGGACCTCGCCGGTGCCGGCGTCGGCGATGAGCCAGGACCGCCCGGTCAACGTGGGCGGCAGCGCGGGCGCCCCGGCCAGCGGAGCGACCTGGACGGTGGACTGGCCGAGCCGTTCGCCGCCGATCGCACCGGCGGCGTCCTGCCCGGGGGCGGTCGGGGCGCCGGCGGCGAGCATCAGGGTGGACACCGCGGCGGCCGCCGCCACTCTGCTGACATGCTGTGGCATCTGCTGCACACGGCGAACGTACCCGGGGCGCCGCCGGGCCGCCGCGCCTGCTGCTCCGTCCGGATCCCGGGCGGTACGGCGGTACGTATCCCGGGTGGTACGGATCCCGGGTGGTACGGAGGTCCGGACCCCGGGCGGCACGGCGCCGGGACGGCCGGGGGATGGCGCCGGGACGACTTTGGTCATCCCCGGGTCGCGCCGAAAGTCGGATTCCCGGGCGCCGGGAGCTGCCTAGGCTCGGGGTATGAAGACGCTGCTCGGCTATCTCGGTTTCGTGCTGATCCTCGGCGGCGGGTCCGGCCTGGCGGCGGACTGGCTGGGGGGCTTCCGGCTGTTCGGCTTCGTCCGTTTCCTGGTCCCGGACGGCCATGAGACCGCCGGGTACGCCACTCTGCTGGTGCTCGGCATCCTGCTGGCGATCCCGGCGGCCCGCCGGGGCTGATCAGCGGCTCAACCAGCGGCCCGATCAGCGCTCAGTCCGCAGCCCGATCAACGCCCTGATCAGCCCCCGCCCCCGCCCCCGAGGCCGCCACGCCGTCGAGCAGGACGGCGAGCCCGGTGCGGAAGGCCGCCCGGTCGCGGTCCTGCGGTGTGCCGTCGCCGGCGCCCTGGAGGGCGGTGAGCAGGGGGAAGCGTTCGGTGAAGTCCGGTGCCAGTTCGGCGAGTCGGGCGGATCGGGTGGTCCACCAGTCCTCGTCGGCGATGCCGGTCGCGGCGGCGGCGCCGCGCGATTCGGCGGCCACGGCGGCCGTGCCGCGGACGAACTGCCAGAGCGCCGCGACGACGCCGTGCAGCCGCGCGGGTGCGAGGGCGGCCGGTTGCAGGGCGCGCAACAGGCCTTCCATGGCGGCGAGTTCGGCCGGTCCGAGCACCGGGCGGGCCTGCGAGACCTGGAGGATCCAGGGGTGGCGCAGGTAGCAGGCGTACAGTTCCTCGGCCCAGGAGGTGACGGCGGGGCGCCAGCCGTCCAAGTCTGCGACGTCCAGCCGTAGTTCGCCGAGTGCCCGGTCGTGCATCAGGTCGAGGAGTTCGGCCTTGCCCGGGACGTAGGTGTAGAGGGCCATGGCGGTGCGGCCGAGCCGTTCGCCGACGGCGCGCATCGAGAGCGCGGCCATGCCGTCCGCGTCGGCGACCGCGATGCCGGCGGAGACGATCGCGTCGACGCTGAGGCCCGGTTTGGGGCCGCTGCGCCCGGTGTGTGGTTGCGGTGGCGTGCCCCAGAGCAGGGACAGGGACCGGTGGGCGTCGCCCTGTCCGGCGTAGACGACCATGCAGCAACTCCTTATGGCGTAAAGTATCCTCGGCCGCGACAACTCTTTATGCCGTAAGGTTATCAACCGAAGGGGTTTTTCGATGACACTGCCCGTCACCTTCGTCGAGGTCGTCGAGGTCCGCCGGATCACGCCGCGCACCGCCCGGGTCACCTTCGAGGCCGAGGCCCTGGCGGACTCCGTGGGCGCGGCGCCCGACCAGCAGGTGAAGCTGTGCTTCCCCCGCCCCGGCCAGGCGGTGCCCGAACTGCCCGCGCAGAGCGACGACCCGATGAGCTGGTACCAGGCGTACCTGGCGATCCCCGAGGCCCGGCGCCCGCTGCTGCGCAGCTTCACCCTCCGGCGCCGCCGGCCCGGCACCCGCCTGGTCGAGATCGACTTCGTGCTGCACGGCGACACCGGCCCGGCCGCCGCCTGGGCGGAGCGCGCGGAGCCCGGGCAGCGGCTCGGGATGGTCGGCCCCTCGGCGCTGTACGCCCCGCCGGTCCCGCTCGCCGAGGCCGCCGCCGCTGCCGACTGGGTGCTGCTGGCGGGGGACGAGTCGGCACTGCCGGCGATCGCGACGCTGGTCGAGGCGCTGCCCGCCGGGGTGCGGGCCCTCGCGTTCGTCGAGGTCGCGGACGAGGCCGAGCGGCAGCCACTGGAGAGCCGCGCCGAGCTGGCCATGCACTGGCTGGCCCGGGGCGGGGCGGCCCCCGGGGTCGTGCTGGCCGGGGCCGTGCGGTCCGCCGAGCTGCCGGCCGGCACGCCGTTCGCCTGGCTCGCGGGGGAGGCGGGCGCGGTGCGGGCGCTGCGCCGCCACCTGGTGGCGGAGCGCGGCGTGCCGAAGCCGTCGATCGACTTCACCGGGTACTGGCGCCACCGGCTGACCCAGGACGACGCGCCCACCGCCGAGGATCTGGCGGACGCCCAGGAGCGAATGGCCGCGGGCTGATCGGGTGCTGATCGCCCGGTGGCCGGGGGATTCCGGCCACCCGGGCGCGGGGGGGACCCCCCCCCCGGGGGGGATTTTCCGGTGTAGAATTGGTGCGGGGGGGGGGTGATAAAACAAACACAGCCCCCC
>NZ_JBHWIR010000038.1:0-29527 GCF_042731835.1 Kitasatospora sp. NPDC059817
AGCACCCCGTCCGGATGGTGAGCGTAGGCACAGGCTCCGCGTATGGGCGCCCCGCCGGTGGCGGCGGGTAGTCCCGCGTCCTTGGTGCCACCGGCGGTCGGATCGCCCGGCGCGGCCGCGCCCCGCCGGGTCGGGGCGTCGGGGCGGGCCTAGCCGGGCCGGGGTCCGGTCCCACACGCCGGACCCCGGGCTCGACGGGTGCGGGTCGGTCAGTCGATGGTGTAGCCGGAGCCGAAGGCGGTGACGCTGAGCGGGCCGTCCAGGTTGTAGTTGCCGGTGGCGGCGATCCGGCGCAGGCACTCGACCCGGTCGACGGACTTCCTCCATTCGTCGGCGGTTGAGGAGTTGGCCGGGTTGGTGAGGTCGTCGACGCGGACGTCGAAGAAGGCGTTCAGCCAAGCGCTCTCGCCGGCGCCGGACGGCGAGCCGACCTTGGCGTTGGTACGGCCGATGAGGGCGGGCAGGGCGTCGTACTCGCTGCCGTTGCCGTGCTGGATGGAGGCGTCGTACAGCTCGGCGCGGGCGAGGGCGGTGGTGAGGCCGAGCTGGTCGGCCTGGTTCATGGCGGGGGTGAAGTAGCGCTGGTCGACCTGGTCGTCCTGGACCTGCCGGAAGGTGGCGTCCTGGGCGGCCTGCTTCCAGGCGGCGACGTAGTCGCTCTCGGGCAGGCCGCTGGTGTCGCCGCTGCCGGCGGCGGCCAGGCGCTCCAGCTCGGGGATGAAGCGGGCGAGCGGGTTGTCGGGGGAGACGGCGGTGTAGGCGCGGACGACCTTGAGCGCGTCGCCGTCGTTGGTGGTGAAGCCGGCGCGGCCGGCGGTGACGCCGCGGCCGTCGTTGATGTTCTCGGCGTAGCCGTACTGGAGTTCGGTGGTGCTGTTCTCGAAGATGCTGATCAGCTGGTCGGCCCGGCGGTGCTGATCGGGGGTCAGGCCGCCTGCGGACGCCCGCTGCACGGCCGCGGCGGTCGCCCGGGCGGGGGCGGTGGACGCCGAGGCGGAGGTGGCGGCCCAGGCCGCACCGGCGACCAGGGCGGCTGCCGCGGTGGCGGCGGCGAGGCGTCGGGTTCGGGAAACTCGCATGGGTGTGCTCCGATCTCCGGGGGCGGTGCCGCCGGAGGCAGTGGGGGATGGCGCGCCGGTCGAACGGGGGCGCTGTGGGGGCAGGAGAGCGAGCTCGCGGCAGCAGAGTACGGTTTGCGGCCGACGGCGGTCTATAAGGTAAGGAAAGTTTCCTAATAAAATTGCTTGGGTCTCGGAGACGGTGCTCGGTCGTCGCCGAACGGGCCGCGCCGGTGATACCGTCCGAGCGTCTGGCGACCGTCCGCCCGGCCACCGCCGGGCCCGGCCCGCGAGCTCCCTGCACCACCGAATCGGGCGCCCCGCGTGCACGCACACGCCGCGTGCGCACCGCCCGCGCCGTACGCGCGCGTACCGCACACGCCTCCGCGCCCGGCCGCTCCCACCGAAACCCCGACCAGCACGGAGCACCGACCCATGAGCCTCCCGAGCACCACCCCACCCACCGTCACCCCGATACGGCCGCCGCGCCTGGTGGCCACCGACCTCGACGGGACGATCGTGCGCGGCGACCGCACCGTCTCGGCCCGCACCGTCGCCGCGCTCGCCCGGGTCGAACGGGCCGGCGGGCTCGTCGTCCTGGTCACCGGCCGCCCGCCGCGCCTGATGGGCGAGATCGCGGCCGCCTTCGGCCACCGGGGCGTGGCGATCTGCTCCAACGGCGCCTTCGGCTACGACATGCGCACCCGCGCGGTGATCGCCGAGAACCCGATCCCGGTCGACGTGCTCGGCGAGAGCGCCCGGCGGCTGCGCGAGGCCGTGCCGGGGATCGGGCTGGCCGTCGAGTACGCCCAGGAGCTGGCCGGGGACGCGCACTACGAGGCGGGCGCCTGGGACGCCGACACCACCGTGCAACGCCTCGACGACGCACGGTTGTTCGGCCGCCCGGCGCCCAAGCTGATCGGCCGTCACCCGGAGCTGTCCGCGGACGAGCTGCTGGCGCTGGCCCGCCCGGTGCTCGGCGAGCTGGTGACGGTCTACCACGCGAACGGCGAGCGGCTGGTCGAGGCCGTCGCGAAGGGCGTCAGCAAGGCCTCCGCGCTCGGCGACCTGGCGCGGCGGCGAGGGATCACCCGCGAGCAGGCGGTCGCGTTCGGCGACATGCCCAACGACCTGCCGATGATGGCCTGGGCGGGCACCTCGTACGGTGTCGCCAACGCCCACCCTGAGGTTCTGGCCACGGTGGACCACGTCATCGGCAGCAACGACGAGGACGGGGTGGCCACCGTCCTGGAGGGCCTGTTCCCCGAAGGGTGAGCCGCGCGCGGAACGGGCGTTCCCGGGAAGGGCGCGGCCGAAACGGCGGTTCCGGGCGGGGTGCACTCCCGGAACCGCCGCTTCCCGCCCGTGCCGTCAGGGCGCGCTGGTGTGGGTCAGGGTCTCCCAGCCGATGAAGTGGTCGGCCCCGAACGGGCTGTGCGCGGCCACGTACCGCCCGGTCTGCGGCATCGCCACGCCCTCGCGCAGGTGGTACTCGTTGTACGCGAGCTGGACGGCCGGGCCGAGACCGGTCTTCGGCGAGCCGTCGCAGAGCCAGTTCGGAACTTTCGCGCCGTTCTCGTACGCGGTGTGGAACTCCAGGGCCTTGACCAGCCGTTCGCGCCCCTCGCCCCACAGGTCGAGGCCCTGGAGCCGGGCGGTCTCGGCGGTCTGGGCGGCGGCCTCCAGACCCCAGCCGGTGTGCCCGAAGTCGCGGCAGGTCTCCTGCGACAGCCCGTCCACGAAGGTCGACTGGCCGGACCAGTACTTCACCAGCGCGGTCTTGCCCTCGATCCCGGCTTTGGGCGGCGGCACCGGCAGGGCGCCGTCGGAGGACAGGTAGACGTAGGCGGGCAGGCGCTTGCGCCACATTCCTGCCGCCTGGTCGAACAGGCCGCGGTCGTCGAGGAAGACCGCGATGCCCATCAGGGCGTCGGTCTCGATCAGCTCCCAGTTGCCGTTCTTGCGCGGGCTGCCGGGCGACAGCAGCGGCACGTAGACGGTGCGCAGCATGGTGGCGAAGCGGTCGATCGAGGCGGTCGGCCAGCCCGCTCCGGAGTGGCGGATCAACTCGGCGGCCCGGGACCAGTTGTTGCCCGACCAGCCGGTCTGCAGCGGGGCGTTGCTGTTGGTGTGCTCCTGGATCACGGCCGACCAGGCGTCCATGATCTCGATCGCCTTGTCGGCGTACCGCTGGTCGTGGGTGAGCACCCACTGCAGGGCGTGGGCGTAGGCGGCCATCGCGTCGTTGCGCTCGTCCGAACAGCCGTTGTCGGGGTGGGAGCGGGACCCGCACTCGACGTTCGCGCGCGGCCGGGGCCGCCAGTCCAGCGAGGCGTACGTGCTCGACCGGAGGTCGGCGAAGGCGGACGTCCAGGGTTCGGCCCCGGCCGCCAGCTTGCCCTTGAGGAAGGCGAGTTGCTGGTCGCCGACCAGCACGCCGGGGTGCCGGAAGGCGGCCCGGGCGCCGTGCGCGGCGGGTGCGGCGGCCCCGGCGGGTGCGGAGGTGAGCGGGAGCAGGGCGGCGAGTGCCGCCGCGGCGATCAGTGTCCTGGTGCGGCTACGGCCCATGGGGAGCTGGTCCTCTCGCGGGGGGAGGCGGTCGAGCGCTGATGCCATGTTAGGAAAGTTGCCTAACATGAGAAGTGAACCACCAACCCCCGCGCGCGCCAAGAGGACCGGCTCCGTTCACCGCCGCACCCGTAGGCGTGCGTTCCGCATTTATCGCCTGTTGATCGTCGGGGCGTAACGTCGGACTCATGAACGAGATAACGGCCGAGTGGCCGGGGGCGGCGCCCGAGGGGCGGATGACGGAGCAGGACACCGAGCGGTTCCGGGAGTTGCTGGCGCGCTTGGAGAACTCGCTGGCGGCGGACCGGACGGCGGACCGGGCGAGGCGCCGGGCGGCGGCCGGGTCCGATGCCTGACGGGCCGGAGCGGCGCCCGGTGGTGGTGCTGCCGCTCTGGCGGCGCGGCGAGTCGTACGGGCCGGCGGACCGGCCCGGGGTGCCGCGGGGGCGCTCCGGGCCGGTGGCGGTCGATCAGGTGACGGCGTCGCCGCTGCCGTCGCTGCCGCCTCTGCCGCCGGCGGCGCGGTGGAATCCGGACCGCTGACGGTACGGCACGTCAGCAGCTGCAGTCACAGCAGTCGCAGCCGTCACAACAGCTGCAACCGTCGTAGCCATCGCAACCGTTGCAGCAGTTGCAAGGATCACAGCAGTCGCCGCAGTCGCAGTCGTGCCGCTGGCACCAGCCCTCCCGGCGCTCCCGGCTGAACGGGTCGTTGTGGTCGCAGCAGAGCAACTGGCAGGTGCAGGCCATCAGCGCCCACACCGCGCAGCCGGCCAGCAGGTTGCGCGGTCGCGGCGGCTTGGCGCCGATCGGGGTGAAGCCGGGGCCCTGGGGCACCCACGGCGGGAGCGGGGTCTGGCCGGGATCCTGACCGGGGGTCTGCCCGGGCGGCGCCTGGCGCGGCGGCGCGTCGTGCGGGTGCTCCCCGGTGGTGTTGTGCGGGTGCCCGCCGGTCGTTGCGTGCGCGGATCCGTCGGGGGCGGACCCGTCGGCGACGGGTCCGGCGTTCCGGGTGCGGCAGGCGGCCGCGTGGGCGGCCGGGCCGAAGACCCGCTCGACGGCCCGCTCGGTCTCGTGCGCGAGCAGCAGGTGCACCAGGGCCCGGCCGGTCAGTTCGACCTCGCGCAGCGCGAGCCGGATGCCGTGGACGGCGTCGCGGCACAGGCGTTCGGCCTCGGCGCGGTCGGTGCCGGTGGCGGTCAGCGGGTTCCAGGCGCCGCCGGCGGCGTCGGCGGCCTGGTCCTCGGCGGCGTCGAGGAGGTGGGCGAGCCGGCCGAAGAGCCGGCCGGCCTCGGCGAGCGGGGCGGCGTTGCCGGGGCGCCCGGCGAGGACGGCGGTGTGCGCGAACGCGGCCGAGGTGGCGGTCTCGGTGGGCTCGGTGACCAGCAGGACGGAACCGCCGGGCGGCAGTGACCGCTCCAACTCGCCCTGCCGGGAGGCGGCTTCGAGCAGCACGCCGGTGTCGAAGCCGACCGCCGAGGCGCTGCCGGCACTCTTCCGGTCCCACCGCCGGGTGACCGCGCGGGCCCCGACGGCGACCGGGCGGCGGCCGAACACGCCGTCACGGTCCTCGACGTGGTCGCGGATCTTGACCGAGGCGAGGGCGAGCGAGACGGCGGCGGCGAGCCGGGCGCCCTCGCCCCGGGCGACGGAGGCGGTGCGCATGCCGCGCAGCGGGCAGGGCCCGGCGGTGCGCCGCCAGGAGGCGTCCTCGCGGGCGGCCTGGGCCTCGACCAGGACCGAGATGATCAGGCCGTCGTAGTTGGTGGCGGTGCGGGCGAGTTGGCCGTGGTCGTCGCGCAGCGCGAGGCAGAGCCCGCACAGGTGCGCCAGCCACGATGCCTGAAGCCGTTCGGACAGCCGGTGCTTGCACGGTCTGATGATGCCGAACATGATTCCCCCTCGCCGGTGGGCCGCTGACCAGCCCTGATCCGCCGAACATCATATGATCACTGCCCCTCCCGGGCCGAGGGGTCGGAGGAGCCGAGGAGCCGAAGCCGAGGAGCCGAAGCCGAGGAGCCGAAGCCGAGGAGCCGAGGAGTCGAAGGGGCGGAGGAGCCGGAGGAACGGGAGAGGGCGCGAGGAGCACAGGGGCGCGCAGTCGAACGCAGCGCGCAGTCCCGGCCGAATCCACGCCGCCCGCCCTTCCCCACGCCCCGCCCGCAGCGTCCCGCGCCCCTGGGAGTGATCTCATATCCGGGATAGCATCGCGAATATGGGAATCGAGACGGCCGCCGACGAGCGGCTCGCCAACCGGCTCGCCGAATTGAGACTGGAACGGGGCTGGACGCTGGAGGAACTGGCCCGGCTGGCGGACGTCAGCCGCTCCACGCTGTCGCGCGTCGAACGGGCCGAAGTCAGCCCGACCGCCGCGCTGCTCGGGCGGCTCTGCGCCGTCTACGGGCGGACCATGTCCCGGCTGCTCGCCGAGGTCGAGTCGGCGCCGGCCCGGCTGGTGCGGGCCGCGGACCAGCGGATCTGGCGGGACGAGACCACCGGCTTCGTCCGCCGCTCCGTCTCCCCGCCGCACGGCTCGCTGCGCGCCGAGATCGTCGAGGGCCGGCTGCCCGCCGGCGCCGACATCGCCTACGACCGCCCCTGCGTGGCGGACCTGGAGCACCACCTCTGGGTGTTCGAGGGGGTGTTGGAGCTCACCGTCGACGGCGAGCGACACCTGCTCGGCCCCGGCGACTGCCTGCGCTACGTCTCCGGAACCAGCCGCTTCCGCGCCCCCGGCCCGGACGACGCCCGGTACGCCCTGGTGGTGGTGGAACCGTGAGGCGCCCGAAGACCCGGATAGCCGCCGCGCCCCGCGAGCGCTTCGACGCCGCCGGGCGCCGCGTCCTGCTGGTCTGCGTCGCCGGCGGCTTCACCACGCTGCTCGACCAGTCCGTCCTCAACACCTCCATCCCGGCCCTGCGCGAGAGCCTGCACGCCCAGCCCGCCCACCTCCAGTGGATCGTCGCCGGCTACTCGCTCGCCTTCGGCCTGGCGCTGATCCCCGGCGGGCGGCTGGGCGACGTCAGGGGCCGCAAGTGGCTCTTCGTCACCGGCCTCGCCCTGTTCACCCTGGTCAGCCTGGTCTCGGCGACCGCCACCGCACCCGAGGTGCTGATCGCGGCCCGGCTGCTCCAGGGCGTGGGCGCCGGGCTCGTCAACTCGCAGATGATCGGCACCCTCCAGGACGTGTTCGACGGCCAGCTGCGGGCCCGCGCCCTCGGCATGTACGCCGTCACGGGCGGCCTGGCCTTCGCGCTCGGCCCGCCGATCGGCGGCGCGGTCCTGGCGGCGGCCGGCCCCGAGCACGGCTGGCGGCTGACCTTCCTGCTCAACGTGCCGTTCGGACTGGCCACCGTCGCGCTGGCGGTGCGTCACCTGCCCAGGCCGCGCCCGAGTGCCCGGCACGCCGACCTCGACCTGGTCGGCCTGCTGCTGGTCGCCGCGCTCACCCTCGCCCTGATGCTGCCGTTCGTCCAACCGCCCGGCTGGACCGGCTGGTTGGCCTTCGTCGCCGTCGCCGTCCTGCTGCTCGGCGCGCTCGCCTGGTGGCAGCGCCGCTACGCCCGCTCCGGCGGCCACCCGCTGATCCACCCGGCACTCACCCGCTCCGCGCCGTACGCGCTCGGCACCGTGACCGCGATGGCCCAGTTCGGCTCCTCGCTCGCCGCCGGACTGGTGCTCACCATGTTCCTCCAGGACGGCCTCGGGCTCTCCCCGATGGGCGCGGCACTCGTTGCGCTGCCCTCGGCGGTGGCCATGGGCGTCGCCTCCGCGCTGGCCTGGCGGGTGGTGCAGCGCTTCGGGCGGCGCACCGTCACCGCGGGCATGACCGGCTCCGCCCTGGTCATGCTGGCGAGCGGACTGGTCGCGCACTGGGCGCCCGCCGCCGTCCTGCCCTGGCTGCTGGCGCTGCTGCAACTGTTCGGCGGCGCCTCGATCGGCGTGATGGGCGCCACCAACCAGGCGTACGTGCTGCGCCACGCGCCCGCCGAGGCGGCCGGGGTGAGCGGGGCCATCCTGCAGATGGCGCAGCGGATCGCGGCGGCGGTCGCGGTCTCGGCGTTGTCCGGCGTCTACCTGCGGCAGACCGCCGGGGGCGGCGACCACCGCTCCGCCTACCTGGCCACCAGCGTGGTGTGCGCGGCGGTCGCCGCCCTCGCGGTCCTGGCCTCGGTGTTCGCCGGCCGGCGGGCGGCCCGGGAGGCGGCCGGCGAGCCCGTCGCGGTGAGCCGTGGGCGAACAGCGGTCCGCTGAGTTCTGTCCGGCGCAGGCCCGCAGTTACGGTGGCGGGCATGACCGAGAACCGGATCGTGGATCTGCCCGAGGTGGCGCTCGCCTACCGTGAGAGCGGCCCGCCGGACGGCCCGGCGCTGGTGCTGCTGCACGCCCTCGGGGAGCGCGCCACGGACTGGGACGTCGTCCTGCCCGGCCTCGCCCCCGGGCACCGCGTGTACGCGCTCGACCTGCGTGGCCACGGCGACAGCGGCCGCACCGCCCGGTACGGCCTGGAGGAGATGCGCGACGACGTGCTCGCCTTCCTCGACGCGCTCGGCCTGGTGCGGGTCGACCTGGTCGGCCACTCGATGGGTGGCGTGGTCGGCTACCTGGTCGCCCAGGCCCGGCCGGAGCGGATCGGCCGTCTGGTCCTGGAGGACATCCCGGCACCGCACCCGCGCCCGGCCGGTGTGGTGCCGGACGCGCCGGACGAGCCGGTGCACTTCGACTGGGCCGTGGTGAAGGCCGTCAAGACGCAGGTCGACACCCCCGACCCGGCCTGGCTGGCGGGGATGGCCGGGATCACCGCCCGCACCCTGGTGGTCGCGGGCGGCTCGGCGAGCCACGTCCCGCAGGAGCGGCTCGCCGAGCTCGCCCGGCTGATCCCGGACTGCCGGATGGTCACCATCGAGGCCGGGCACCTCGTGCACAGTGCCCGGCCCGCCGAGTTCGTCGCCGCGGTGGCGCCGTTCCTGTCCGCCTGACGCGGACGTCCTGACGCGGACGTCCTGACGCGGACGTCCTGACGCGGACGCCTCGGGGCGGACGCGCCGGTCAGACGCCGAACTCGGCCGGCAGGCGGCCGGCGCGCACCGCCGCGACCAGGTCGGCGTGGTCGGCCTCGGTCCGGTCCGCGTACGCGACGGCGAAGGCCGCGACCGCCTCGTCCAGCGCCTCGCTCCTGCCGCAGTAGCCGGCCAGCAGGCCGGGGTCGGCGGTGTGCGCGTGCGCCCGGGCCAGCAGGGCGCCGGTGATCCGGGCGTAGTCGTCCAGTTGGCCCGGCAGCAGCGCGGCCGGGTCGACGCTGCCCTTTCGGTTGCGGAACTGCCGGACCTGGTAGGGGAGTCCGTCCACCGTCGTCCAGCCCAGCAGGGTGTCGCTGACCACCTGCATGTGCTTCTGCCCGAGCACCACCCGGCGGCCCTCGTGGCCGTCCTGACCGGCCACCGGGTGGCCCGCGCGCTCCAGGTATGGCAGCAGCACGGACGGGCGGGCCTCCTTCACCTGGAGCACCAGCGGCTGGTCCCGGTGGTCGGTGAGCAGCACCACGTACGAGCGGGTGCCGACGCTGCCGGTGCCCACCACCCGGAACGCCACGTCCTGCACCCGGTAGCGGGACAGCAGGGTGCGCACCTCGGCGGGCACCGTCGCCACGTACGGGCCGAGCGACTGCGCGACGGCCCGCGCGGTCGCGTCGGTCACCTCGGTGAGCACCGGCGGAGCGGCCGTGAACCGCCGACCGCCGTCCGCCGTACGGGTGGTGCTGCGGGCGGCGAATCTGGCGCTGGTGTTGCCCAGCGCCTTCGCGCCGACCTTGCGCAGCACCTCGGCCAGGTCGTGCGCCTCGGTGAAGGAGACCAACTGCTCGTCCGCGACGGCGTTCCAGGCGTCCAGCGCGGGCAGCTTGGCGAGCGTGCGCATCGTGCGGCGGTAGGAGCCGGCCGCGTGCTGGGCGGCCTCCCGGGCGGTGGTCTCGTCGGCCCCGGTCTCGCGGCCGGCCAGCACCAGGCTCGCGGCCAGCCGCTTGAGGTCCCACTCCCACGGGCCGGGCACGGTCTCGTCGAAGTCGTTGATGTCCATGACCAGTTGCCCGCGGGCGTCCCCGTACAGCCCGAAGTTGGCGGCGTGCGCGTCCCCGCACAGCTGGGCGCCGACCCCGGTGGCCGGGGTGCCCGCCAGGTCGGCGGCCATCAGTCCGGCCGAACCGCGCAGGAACGCGAACGGCGTGGCGGCCATCCGCCCCACCCGGATCGGCACCAACGCGGCGATCCGGCCCGCGTTGGACGCCTCGATCGCCTCGACGGCCGTCGGCCGCCCGGGCACCGGCGAGAACTCCGCGTGCCGCTCCCGGGGGATGCGCCCGCGCAGCGCCTTCCCCCGCTCCCGCGAACGCCCGCCCTGCCCTGACGCGAACCCGGCCACCGCGAACGCCCGCCGCCCCTGCGGCGCAGCTCCGTCCACGTCGGCCGCGGCCCCGTCCGCCACCTCGGTCACCTCGGTCACCTCGGTCACCTGCGTCACCGTTCCCCACCCGTCCCTTCCGGCTCCCACCCGCCCGCGACCTGCGCGAACGGTTCTGCAGGGGGAGTGACGTCCGACGCCTGACGACGGTTCCTGAGCCCGGCGGACGCGAGGCGGCAGCCGCCCGTATCCTCGGGGCACGGCCCGCCGTCGAAGGCCGGGCGCGGAGTTGGTCGGGACCGGGGGGACAGCGGTGAGCGACGGGGGGAGAGCCCGGCGGGGCAGGCCCACGGTGAACGACGTGGCGGCGCTGGCGGGCGTGTCGATGGCGACGGTGTCGCGCGTGCTGGCGGGTGACTACCCGGTGGCCGGGGCCACCCGGGAGCGGGTGCTGCGCGCGGTGCGGGACCTCGACTACGTCGTGAACGCGCAGGCGCGGGCGCTGGCCGGCCGGCGGTCCCGGACGGTGGCGATCCTGCTGGGCAACCTCGCGGCGCCCTTCCACAACCGGGTCGCGCACGGCGTGGAGCGGCAGGCGGTGGACGAGGGCTGCCTCTGCCTGGTGGCGGCGACCGACGACGACCCCGACCGCGAACTGACGCTGGTCGAGGAGATGCGGGCGCGCGACGTGGAGGCCGTCGTGCTGGTGGGCGGGGTGGAGGACAGCCCGGGGTACCGCTCCCGGATCGCCCGGCTGGCGGGCATCCTGGACGCGGCCGGCTCCCGGCTGGTGCTCTGCGGCCGGCCCGCCCCGGGGGAGGAACTGCCGCTGACGGCCGTGCACTACGACAACGCGGGCGGCGCGCGGGCGGCCGTCGACCACCTGCTGGCGCTGGGCCACCGGCGGATCCTCTTCCTCGGCGGACCGGCCGCGACCACCACCACCCGGGAGCGCCTCGCCGGGTACCAGGCCGCGCTGGCGGCCCAAGACCTGCGCCACCCGGCCGAATTGACGGTGGAGGGGTGCCACACCCGGGACGGCGCGCGGGCCTGGCTGCGCCGCCGCCTGGCCCAGGGCCCGCCGGACTTCTCGGCGGTCTTCGCGCACGACGACGACGTGGCGGCCGTCGTGCTGACGGTCCTGCGGGAGCACGGGATCTCCGTGCCCGAACAGGTCTCGGTGATCGGCTTCAACGACCTGCCCGGGGCCGAGGACCTCAGGCCCGGCCTGACCACCGTGCGCATCCCGCACCTCGACCTCGGCCGCACGGCGCTGCGCCTCGCGCTGCACCGCCCCGGCCCCGAGCCGCAGCGGGCCGTCCTCGCCACCGAGCTGGTGCCCCGCGGGTCGACGGGGCCGGTCGGGTAGCCGGCCCTCCGGTAGCAGGCTCTCCGGTCGCGGGCCCTCCGGCCACGAGCCCGTGCCGGAAGCGTTGTCCTCGCGATAGAAAGCGCTTACTCTCCCGTCAGACAAGGGAGTTCGCGAGGAAGGACGGCCCGATGGACAGCTCGTGGACGAAGACCGGTGACCCGGCGTCGATACCGCTCCTGAGCAGGCGCGGACTGCTCAGGACCAGCGCCGCCGCCACCGCCGCGGCGGCCGCGTGGTGGCTCGGCGGGCCCACCGAGGCCCGGGCCGCCGACAACTACGACGCGATGCGCGCGGCCTGGTCCGAGCAGCTGACCGGCACCGGGTACGACCCGGCCGCGCCGCCGTTCGCCCGCACGCTCACCGCGCTGGGCGACCAGGCACGGCGCCACCAGGCCGCGTTGAGCCCGCAGGCCGGGTCGCTCTGGCCCGATCTGCCGGTCGGCTCGGCCTCCGCCGCCGTCACGTCGACGGTCGGGCGGCTGCGGCTCATGGCCCTGGCCCTCACCCGGCCGGCCACCGGCTCGACGGGCGACCCAGGCCTCGGCGCCGCCGTCGCGACCGGCCTGGACTGGGTGCTCCAGCGCGCCTACACCGCCACCACCACGTCGTACGGGAACTGGTGGGACTGGCAGATCGGCGCCCCCCAGGCCCTGCTGGACGTGTGCGTGCTGCTCGGCGACCTCCTGACGGCCGAACGGGCGGCCGCGTGCGGTGCGGCCGTGGACCACTTCGTCCCGTCCTCGGTGGTCGACAAGTACACCGGCACCAGCACCGGGGCCAACCGGGTGGACCTGTGCCGGGTGCTAGCGCTGCGCGGTGTCATCGGCCGCTCGGCGGCCCCGGTCGCCGCCGCGCAGCGGGGGCTGTCACCGGTGTTCCGCTACGTGACCACCGGCGACGGGATCTACGCCGACGGCAGCTTCGTCCAGCACACCTGGGTGCCGTACACCGGCAGCTACGGCGAGGTGCTGCTCGGCAGCCTGAGCCGGCTGCTGCGCCTGCTCGCCGGCACGCCCTGGGCCGTCACCGACCCCGCGCTGCGGAACGTGTTCACCGCCGTGGACCGGGGGTTCCTGCCGTTCCTGTTCAACGGCCTGGTGATGGACGGGGTTTCGGGCCGTGCCGTCAGCCGCGGCGTGCAGGCCGGCGACGCGCGGCGGGCCCGCCTGGACGACCACGTGCGCGGCCACGCCCTGCTCGGGGACGTCCTGCGGCTGGCCGACTCCGGGTCGGTGCCAGCGGCCCAGGCGGCGGCCTGGCGCGCCGCCGTGAAGGGCTCCCTCCAACGCGACCAGGTGCTCCCCTACCTGTCCAACGTCCTCGCCGACATCCCCGAACTCGCCCGCGCACAGGCCCTCCTGGCGGACTCCGGCACCCGGGCGGCGGACGAGGGCACGGGCAGTCGGGTGTTCACCATGGACCGGGCCGTCCACCGCCGGCCCGGCTGGAGCGCGCAGCTCAGCCTGTCCTCGTCCCGGACCGCCTTCTACGAGTGCGGGAACGGCGAGAACCTGCGGGCCTGGCACAGCGGCAGCGGCATGCTCTACTGGTACGGCGGCGAGCAGGGCGACGAACAGTACAGCGACTCCTTCTGGCCCACCGCCGACCCCTACCGGCTGCCCGGCACCACCGTGTCGACGCGCCCGCTGGCCGACGGCGCCGGTGGCGACTGGGGCCAGGCCCGCCCGGCGACCGCCTGGGCGGGCGGGGCGAGCGACGGCGACCGGTCGGTGGTCGGCCAGGACGTCCGGGGCCTCGGCTCCACCCTGGTCGGGCGCAAGTCCTGGTTCTGCCTGGACGATTCGATCGTCTGCCTCGGCGCGGGCATCGGCTGCACCGACGGCGTCGCCGTCCGCACGACCGTCGACCACCGCAACCTCGGGGCCCGCGAGGACCGGGAGTTCGTGCTGGACGGCGTCCGCCAGCCCGCCGACCCCGGCTGGAGTCGGCGGGCCGACGGCGTCCGCTGGGCGGCGCTCGCCGGGTCGGGCGCCTGGGTGTTCCCCGACGGCGCCACCCTCGACCTCGCCCGCGAACGGCGGACCGGGGCGTGGGCCGACATCAACCGGGGCGGGGCGCCCGACCCGATCACCCGGACCTACCTGTCGATCGGCCTCGACCACGGCACCGACCCCGTCGACGGGACGTACCACTACGTGCTGATGCCCGGGGCCGGCCCGGACCAGGCGGCGGCCCGCGCGGCGGCCCCGACGGCCACCGTGCTCGCCAACACGGCCGACGCCCAGGCGATCAGCGCGCCCGGACTCGGACTCACCCTCGCCAACTTCTTCGCCCCCGGCACCGTCGGCCCGCTGACCGTCTCCGCCCCCTGCTCCGTCCTGCTCCGCGAGAACGGCGGCGACCTCTCCGTCGCCGTCGCCGACCCCACCCGGAAGGCGTCCACCGTCCAGCTGACGCTGACGCTGGCGCTGGACGGCTACCGGCTCGCGAGCGGCGGCACCGGCATCACGGTGCTCTCGGACTCCGGGCCGCTGGTGCTGCGCTGCGCGGTGGCGGGCACCGGGGGAGCGAGCCTGTCGGCGGTCTTCCGGCGGAGCGCCGCCTTCCAGCGGGGCGCCGCCTGACGGGGCCGGCCGCCGAGGTCAGCGCACCGGGACGGGCCTCACTGGCCGACCCGCCCGTCGAGGCACTCGCGCAACAGGTCGGCGTGCCCGCAGTGACGGGCGTACTCGTCGATCCTGTGCACCAGCAGCTCTCGCACCGCGATGCCGCTCTTCCCCAGCCGCGTGCCCAGGTCCGGGTGCGCGGCCAGGGCGGCGTCGGTGGCGGCCTGTTCGCGGGCCAGGTCGGCGAACGCCGCGTCGACCTCGGCCTGCTCGGCGACGGCTCCGTCGAAGTCCGCGTCCCGCTTGCCGTAGAGCTTCGGCAGCGGATCGCCGTCGCTGATCCAGCCGCGCCAGTCCCGTTCCACTGCGGCGAGGTGCCGGACGAGGCCGAGCAGCGACATCGTCGACGGCGGGACGGACCGGCGGGCCAGCTGCTCCGGGTCCAGGCCTTCGCACTTCATCAGCAGGGTGTGGCGGTAGTTCGTCAGGAAGTCGTTCAGGGTGGGGAGTTCGCCGTCCGGGCAGACTCCCTCGCTGTTGCGGGGGTCGTCGTTCGGGTCGGCCCACATGTCGGGGTAGACGGTTGCCTGGGTCCATCGTTCGGGTTGGTCGCTCATGAGGGCCATGCTCGTTCGTGCGGGCCCGAGCCGCCAGTGGGTTTTGCCGCGACGGTGGCGGATCCTCAGGGCGTGGGCGTCGGCGTCGGCGTAGGCGTGGGAGCGGCGGCCGGAGGCGGGGGGCTGGGGAGGGCGCTCGCGCGGGCCGCGGGGTCGGTGACGACGCCGGTGCAGTTGTCGCCGTCCTTCTGGTGGCCGCACACCTGCAAGGTGGTGTCGCCGGGGCTCGCGTCGACCATCACGGAGTAGTTGTCGTAGCCCCAGTGGATCAGGGCGGTCTCCTGCCAGCCGTGGTTGGTGGTGATGGTGGCGCTGTCCCCGGGGGAGCCGTCGGTGATCCCCGACCAGGCGGCCCGGCAGCGCGGGCTGTAGTGGACGTAGAGGACCACCTTGCCCACGTTGCCGGTCAGCAGGGTGCGCTGGTCGACGTCGCACCGCATGTCCTGGGGGTCCTTGCCCGCGCAGCCGACGCCCTCGCAGAGCGGCGCCGGCCCGGCGGTCGCCGCTGCCGTCGCCGCCGCCGTCTTCGGCGGGAGCGTCGCCGCCGATGCCGTGCCGTTGCCGCCGTGCGGGCCGCGCAGGTACAGGGCCGCGAACAGGATGAGCACGGCGGCCACGGCGGCTCCCACGCCTGCCGCCGGCCGCCGCCACGGGGCGGGCCGCGGCGAGGCGGGGGCGGCGTCGGGCGCTTCGGCCGGCGCTGCGGGCGCGGGCGCCGGGGAGAGCGCCTCGTCCGTGTCGTGCGTGGCCTCGGAGGAGAGCACCTCGTCCGCGTCGCGCGCGGCCTCGGAGGAGAGCACCTCGTCCGCGTCGCGCGCGGCCTCGGCCTTCCGCAGCAGGGAGGTGAGCAGATCGGCGTCGCACTCGACCGTGGCGATCAGGCCGGCTAGGGCCTGCGGGGTGATCAGGCGCTTCCCGTTCAACCAGCGTTCCCAGGAGGCCTTGCTGAGGTAGGTCCTCTTCCCGAGTTCGGCCAGGGAGATCCGGTGCGCGTCCTTGACCGCGCGCAGTTCCTCGGCCAGACGTCGAGCGGGTTCTGAAAGATCGTCAGGGAGCGGCTTCCAGGACTGACTCATCGCGGGTACCTCGGGCGGGTCGGCGGAGGATGCAAACTGATCCACTTTCGGATGATCAGTTTAATCGGTCGGCTTCCCTCGGCCACCGCCCGCAGCCCGGGGTGCCTTCGCGCACCCGGCACCGATCGCCTACCATCGCGGTCGGCCGCGTCGAGCGACGGGCGGGGCGACGGGCAAGGGCGATCCGAGAGGCGCGGAGCATGGGCGACGAGCGCGGCTACCTGCTGGACAACCGGCAGCGGGAGGCGGGTCGACGGTTCGAGGGCATCGCCGAGCTGTTCGACCCGTGGACGCTGGAGCACCTGGACCGGCTGGGCCCGGCCGACGGGCACCGCTGCTGGGAGGTGGGTGCGGGCGGCCCGGGCATCCCGCTGGCACTGGCCGAGCGGGTCGGGCCGACCGGCCGGGTCCTGGCCAGCGACCTCGACACCAGCTGGCTGACCGGACTGCCCGCCGACCACGTCGAGGTCCTGCGGCACGACGTCACCCGCGACCCGCTGCCCGACGGGCTGTTCGACCTGGTGCACGTCCGTCTGGTGCTGGTGCACCTGCCCGACCGGGCCGAGGTGCTGCGGCGGCTGGCGTCGGTGGTACGGCCCGGAGGCTGGCTGGTGGTCGAGGACGCGGACCCGGCCCTGCAACCGCTCGCCTGCCCGGACGAGCACGGACCGGACCAGGAGCTGGCGAACCGGGTGCGCCGGGCGTTCCGGGCCCGGCTCGCCGAGCGCGGCGCCGACCTCGCCTTCGGCCGCACCCTGCCCCGGCTGCTCCGCGAGGCGGGCCTGACGGACGTCGCCGCCGAGGCGTACTTCCCCGTCACCTCCCCGGCCTGCCGGGAGCTGGAGGCGGCGACGGTCCGTCAGCTCCGCGACCAGCTGGTGGGCCCCGACCTCCCCGCCGCCGACCTGGACCGGCACCTGGCCAACCTCCGCGACACCGAGCTGGACGTGACCACCGCCCCGCTGATCACCTGCTGGGGCCGGCGCCGGTAGGTGGCCACAGCAGGACGCTCAGTCCCCGGCTGGCTGGCTGGCCGGCCGGCCGGGTCGAGGCGACGGCGTAGCCGGTGAGCAGGGCGGTCACGATGCCGGTGAGGCGGAGTTTCAGAACTCGGAGCTGGGGGCGTCCGTGACGGGGCCGAGGTCGGGTCGGTCGCGCAGGTCGAGGGCTTCGCCGTGGCGGGTGAGTTCGAGGAGGACGAGGGTGTTGGTGCCCGGGCGCCAGAGCGGGGCGGGGGCGTAGAGGGTGCGCTGCGGGCCCTCGTCGGTGTAGCGGCCGAGGAGGAAGCCGTTGAGCCAGAGCAGGCCGCGGCCCCAGCCGGGCAGGGCGAGGAAGGCGTCGGCGGGGGAGTCGAGGTCGGTCTCGAAGCGGTGGAAGGCCGGGTCGCCGTCGGTGGCGGCGGTGGCCGGGTCGAAGGCCAGGCCGCTCAGGTCGGTGAGGGGGAGCGGGCGGATCTCCCAGTCGTGGAGGCGCTGGCGTTCGTGCGAGACGCCCCGCCGGATGCCCTTGCGGTCGTCGAGCTGGGGGCCGTAGTTGGTGCGGCCGAGCGCCTCGACCAGGATGTCCAGGGTGGTGCCGGCCGGCGTGGTGGCCAGCGGGAGGGTGGCGCCGGGGTCGTTGCGGTCGAGGGTGCCGAGGGGGCGGCCGTCGGCGAAGACCTGGGCGCGGTCGCCGAGGCCGTCGATGCGCAGCGGCAGGGCGGGGCGGGGGCCGGGGACGCGGGTGCGGTAGTGGATGAGGCCGAGGGACTGGCCGAGGTTCTCCATGGGTTCCGGGACGGGCCGGTGGTGCGGGGTGGCCAGGGCGTCCAGGGAGTCGAACAGGCGGGCCCGGCCGGTCCTGCGGTCGATGCGACGCGGGGCCAGGCGGGGCGGCTCGGCGGGGAGTTCGCCCTCGGGCAGGGGGAGGTACCGGCCGATGACGTCGCGCAGGGCGTGGAACTTGGCGGTGAGTTCGCCGGCCTCGCCGATGGGGGCGTCGTAGTCGTAGCTGGTGGTGGTGGGCTCGTAGCCCGGGGTGTCGGGGCTGGTGCCGGTGTGGTTGGCGCCGGACCAGAGGCCGAAGTTGGTGCCGCCGTGGGCCATGTAGAGGTTGACGGAGGCGCCGGTGGCGAGGAGTGCGTCCAGGGAGCGGGCGGACTCCTTCGGGTCGCGGACGTGGTGGGGCCCGCCGACGCGGTCGAACCAGCCGATCCAGAACTCCATGGCGGCCAGCGGCCCCTTGGGCTGCTGGCGGCGCAGCACCTCGAAGCGCTCGGGGGCGCGGGAGCCGAAGGTCGCGGTGGCGAGCAGGCCGGGGATCGCGCCGCCCTGCTGCATGAAGTCCTCGGCGCCGTCGGCGGTGAACAGCAGGCAGTCCACGCCGCGCGCGAGGAGGCCGTCGCGCAGGTGGGCGAGGTAGCCGGCGTCGGTGCCGTAGCTGCCGTACTCGTTCTCGACCTGGACGGCCACGACGGGGCCGCCGCGGCTCGCCAGCAGCGGCAGCAGCTCGGGCACGAGGGCGTCGAACCAGCCGTCCACGGCGGCCAGGAAGGCGGGGTCGGCGCAGCGCAGGCGCAGGCCGTCGACGGCGAGGAGGCGGGCGGGCAGGCCGCCGAACTCCCATTCGGCGCAGATGTAGGGGCCGGGCCGCAGGATGACGTCCAGTCCGTGCTGCTGGGCCAGCCGGACGAACCGGGCCACGTCCCGCCAGCCGGTGAAGTCGATCTCACCGGTGGGCAGTTCGTGGAAGTTCCAGGGGATGTAGGTGTCCACGGTGTTGACGCCGAGGGCGCGCAGGCGGCGCAGCCGGTCGTCCCAGAGCTCGGGGTGGACGCGGAAGTAGTGCAGGGCGCCGGCGACGATCCGGTGCGGGGCCCCGTTGCGGCGGAATCCGGAGTCGTCGTAGTCGAGTTCGATCGTTTCGATCATCGCGTGACCAGCTTTCGAGGGTGTGGCACGGGCTGCCAGGGTAGGCCAACGGCTACCGGTGTGGCGCGGTGGCCACGTGGGTGCGGTGGCGGTCGGCCACGGTGGCGAGGGTCTGTGCGCCGGGGGTGGCCCAGATCCGTTCGTTGAAGATCTCGACCTCGATCCAGCCGGTGTAGCCCGCCGCCGTGACCTGGTCGGTGAGGGAGCGGAAGTCGATGTGGCCGTCGCCGACGTGGCCGCGCCCGAGCAGGATGTCGGCGGGCAGCGGCAGCGTCCAGTCGCACACCTGGTAGGTGGCGATGCGGCCGTCCCGGCCCGCCCGGGCGAGTTGCTCGGGCAGCGCCGGATCCCACCAGACGTGGTAGCTGTCGACGACCACGCCGACCTGGGCGGCCGGGTGCGGCGCGGCGAGGTCGAGCGCCTGGCCGAGGGTGGAGACCACGGCGCGGTCGGCGCAGAACATCGGATGCAGCGGTTCGATGGCCAACCGCACGCCGAACTGCCCGGCGTACGGGGCGAGTTCGGCGAGCAGGTCGGCGACCCGGGCGCGCGCGCCGGGCAGGTCGCGGCTTTCCTCGGGCAGGCCTCCGACGACCAGCACCAGGGTGTCGGTGCCGAGTTCGGCGGCCTCCTCGACGGCCCGCCGGTTGTCGTCGAGCGCGGCGCGGCGGCCTTCGGGCCCGGCGGCGGTGAGGAAGCCGCCCCGGCAGAGGCTGCTGACGGTCAGGCCGCTGTCGCGGACCAGCCGGGCGGCGCGGGCCGTTCCGGTCTCGGCGACCTTGTCCCGCCACAGGCCGATCGCCGGGATGCCCGCCTGCGCGCAGCCCCGGACGGCCTCGGGCAGGGACCAGTGCTTGGTGGTGATCTGGTTGAGCGAGAGCCGTTCCAGACCGGGGGCGGCGGTACCCCGTTCGGCGGGGTGGGGTGCGGTCATGCCGACCACCCGGCCAGGGCGAGGTAGCGGCGCATCCGGTCGGCCGCGAGCTCGGGGTCGGGGAGCACCCCGGCGGCGTCGGCGAGCCGGAGCAGTTCGACGAGGTGCGGTACGGACCGGCCGCTCTGGGCGCCGGCCACCATGGTGAAGTGCTCCTGGTGGCCGGCCAGGTAGGCGAGGAAGACCACGCCGGTCTTGTACTGGAAGGTCGGCGCCGCGAAGAGGTGCCGGGCCAGCGGCAGCGTCGGGCCGAGCAGCGCGTCGTAGCGGGCGGTGTCGCCGGCGTCCAGGGCGTGCAGGGCTGCCGCGGCGTGGCCGGCGATCGGGTCGAAGACGCCGAGCAGGGCGTCGCTGTGGCCGAGTTCGTCGCCCTTGATCAGTTCGGGGTAGTGGAAGTCGTCGCCGGTGTAGAGCCGCACCCCGGCGGGCAGGGCGCGGCGCAGCGCGACCTCCCGGTCGGCGTCCAGCAGCGACACCTTGATGCCGTCGATCCGACCGGGGTGTTCGCGGATGAGGGTGAGGACGGTGTCGGTGGCCGCGTCGAGGTCGGCGGAGCCCCAGTAGCCGTCCAGTGCCGGGTCGAAGGCGGCGCCGAGCCAGTGCAGGATCACCGGCCGGGCGGACTGCCGGATCAGCCCGTCGTAGACGCGGAGGAAGTCCTCCGGGCCGCGGGCGCGGGAGTTGAGGGCCCGGCTGGCCATCAGGACGGGCTGCGCGCCGGCCGCCTCGACCACGGCGAGCTGCGCCTCGTAGGCGTCTGCGACCTCGCTCAGGGCGGCGGCCGTGATGTCGCTCAAGGAGCCTGCCGGGTCGGTGAGTTGGTCGGTGCCGACGCCGCAGGCGAGCCGGCCGCCGACGGCGCGGGCCGCCGCGCCGGAGCGGGTGATGAGTTCGCGGGTGGCGGCCCAGTCCAGGCCCATGCCGCGCTGGGCGGTGTCCATGGCGTCGGCGACGCCGAGGCCGAGCGACCAGAGGTGGTGGCGGAAGGCGAGGGTGGCGTCCCAGTCCAGGGCGGCCGGGGCGCCGGCGGCGTTGGCGCCGAGCGGGTCGGCGACGACGTGGGCGGCCGCGAAGGCCGTGCGGGAGGCGGGCGGGTGTGCGGGCAGGTCGAGCGGTGCGGGCTCGCGCAGCCGCAGCCGGCCGTGTCCGGGCAGGTCGAGTTCGGCCATCAGAGCACCAGCTCGGGGACGTCGAGCCGGCGGCCCTCGCGCGCCGAGCGCAGGCCGAGTTCGGCGAGCTGGACGCCCTTGGCGCCTTCCAGGAGGTCCCACGGGTAGGCGGAGCCGGTCGCCACGTGGCGCAGGAACAGCTCCCACTGCACCTTGAAGCCGTTGTCGTACTCCTCGTTGGCGGGCACCGGCTGCCACTGGGCGCGGAAGGGGTCGGTGGCCGGGAGGTCCGGGTTCCAGACCGGCCGGGGGGTGGTGGCGCGGTGCTGGATGCGGCACTCGCGCAGCCCGGCGACGGCGCTGCCCTCGGTGCCGTCGACCTGGAACTCGACCAGTTCGTCCCGGTCGACCCGCACCGCCCAGGAGGAGTTGATCTGCGCGACGACGCCGTCGGCCAGCTCGAAGACGCCGTACGCGGCGTCGTCGGCGGTGGCGGGGTAGGCCCGGCCCTGCTCGTCGACGCGACGGGGGATGTGGGTGGAGGCGTGCGCGTACACCGTGCGGACGGGCCCGAAGAGGTTGTCCAGCACGTAGCGCCAGTGCGGGAACATGTCGAGGATCACGCCGCCGCCGTCCTCGGCGCGGTAGTTCCAGGACGGGCGCTGGGCGCTCTGCCAGTCGCCCTCGAAGACCCAGTAGCCGAACTCGCCGCGCACGGACAGGATCCGGCCGAAGAACCCGCCGTCGATCAGCCGCTTGAGCTTGCGCAGCCCGGGCAGGAACAGCTTGTCCTGGACGACGCCGTTGCGGACGCCGGCCGCCCGGGCGAGGCGGGCCAGCTCCAGGGCGGCGTCGAGGGATTCGGCGGTCGGCTTCTCGGTGTAGACGTGCTTGCCGGCAGCGATCGCGGCGCGCAGGGCGGCCTCCCGGGCGGGGGTCACCTGGGCGTCGAAGTACACCTCGGTGAGCGGGTGGGCGAGCGCCTCGTCGAGCGAGGTGGTCCAGTGCTCCAGGCCGTGGCGCTCGGCCAGGGCGCGCAGCTTGGCCTCGTTGCGGCCGAGCAGGATGGGTTCGGGCCAGAGCACCCGGCCGTCGTCGAGGTCGAGGCCGCCCTGCTCGCGGATGGCGAGGATCGAGCGGACGAGGTGTTGGCGGTGGCCCATGCGGCCGGTGACGCCGTTCAGGACGACGCCGATCACCTTGCGGTCCACGGGTGTTCTCCTTGCAGCTGGTGGTGTTGGTGCTGGCGGGGGCGCGGTCAGGCCGTGCAGCTGGTGACGGGGGGGCGGTCAGGCCGTGCGGTGGATGCCTTCGGGGTGGACGGCGTGGGCGAACGGCAGGCCCCGCGCGTAGCGGGCGAGTTCGTCGGCCGCGGCGGCGGCCATCCGGTGCAGCTCGCCGCCGAGCGAGCCGGCCACGTGCGGGGTGAGCAGGACGTTCGGCAGCTCGTACAGCGGTGAGTCGGCGGGCAGGACCTCGGGGACGGTGACGTCGAGGACGGCGTCCAGGCGGCCGGCGACGAGTTCGTCGGTGAGCGCCTGCTGGTCGACCAGCGAGCCGCGGGAGGTGTTGACCAGGGTGGCGCCGTCGCGCATCAGGGCGAGCCGGCGGCGGTCCACCAGGTGGTGGGTCTCGGGCAGTTCGGGGGCGTGCACGGTGACCACGTCGGAGGAGGCGCACAGGTCGTCCAGGCCGACGGCCCGGGCGCCGAGCGCGGCGGCCTCGGCGGCCTCCACGTACGGGTCGTACAGCAGCAGGTCGAGGTCGTGCGGGCCGAGCAGTTCGAGCACCCGGCGCCCGATCCGGGAGGCGCCGACGACGCCGACCGTGCGCCGGTAGTTCCCGGCGGCGGCGTAGGCGCCCTGCCAGTCGTGCGGGGCGCGCCGGTGCCGGTAGTCCTCGCGGATCGCCAGCAGCCGCTTGTTGGCGAGCAGCACGGCGGCGACGGTGTACTCGGCGACGGGCAGCGCGTTGGCCCAGGCCGCCGAGGTCACCTGGAGGCCGCGCCGCCAGCAGGCGTCGGTGACGTGGTGCTTGACCGAGCCGGCGGCGTGGATGACGGCGCGCAGCCGGGGCGCGGCGGCCAGTACGGCCTCGTCCAGCGGCGGGCAGCCCCAGCCGCTGATGATGACCTCGGTGCGGGCCAGCGCGGCGGCGGCCTCGGGGGTGGCGAAGTCGTCCACGACCAGGTCGGGGTCGAGGTCGGCGAGGTCGGTGAGCCGCTGGACGGCGTGCCGGTCGAGCAGCCGGGCGGGCAGGGCGCGGTCCATCGCGAGCAGGGCGCGGGGCCGGCGGGCCGGGGCGGCGGGGGAGCGGATGTCGGCTGTGGTGGTGGTCATTTGACGCTTCCTGCGGTCAGGCCGGCCCGCCAGTGGCGTTGCAGGCCGACGAAGGCCGCCACCAGCGGGAGGACGGCGAGCAGCGAGCCGCTGACGACGAGGGGGTAGTACTCGGGGAAGGCGTGGGTCTGGGCGTTCCAGCTGAACAGGCCGAGGCTGACCGGGAAGAGCCGGTTGTCCGAGAGCATCACCAGGGGGAGGAAGAAGTTGTTCCAGATCGCGGTGAACTGGAAGAGGAACACCGTGACGAAGCCGGGCGTCATCATCCGCAGGCCGATCGACCAGAAGGTGCGCAGTTCGCCCGCGCCGTCCATCCGGGCCGCCTCCAGCACCTCCCCGGGGACGTAGCCCGCGCAGAACACCCGGGCGAGGTAGACGCCGAAGGGGTTGACCAGGGAGGGCACGAAGACCGCCCAGAAGGTGTTGACCACGCCGAGGTCCGAGGCGAGCAGGTACATCGGCAGGGCCAGCGTGGTGGTGGGCACCAGCACGCCGAGCAGCACCAGGCCGAACAGCTTCTCCTTGCCGGGGAAGGCGTGGACGTGGAACGCGTACCCGGCGCAGACGCAGACCAGGGCGCAGGCCAGTGCGCCGAGCCCGGCGTACAGCAGGGAGTTGAGGTACCAGCGGAAGTAGATGCCGTCCCCGGTGGTGGCCAGCGCGTGCAGGTTCTCGCCGAGGTGCCAGGTGGCGGGGGAGAGGGCGCGCCCGCCGAGCAGGTCGCCGGTGTTCTTGGCGGCGGCCGTCACCAGCCACAGCAGCGGCAGCAGGGTGTAGGCGGTGGCGAGGACGAGGGCGCCGTTGACGGCGGCCTTGGAGAGGCTCCACGGCCGGCGGGGCGGGTGGCTGCGGGCGGCGGAGCGCTGCCGGGGGCGGCGTCCGGGGGCGAGCGTGGTCATCCGGTGGCCTCCGTCCGGCGGTCCGGGCGCGGGCGGGTGGCCCGGGTGACGAGGAAGGACAGCGCGGCGGCGGCGAGCGCGAGCAGCACCGAGGCGGCGGCGGCCAGGCCGTAGTCGCCCCGGTCGAAGGCGGCGGTGTAGGCGTACATGCTGGGCGTCCAGGTGGAGACGACGCCGGGGGAGGCGCCGTGCAGGATCATCGGTTCGGTGAAGAGCTGGAGCGAGCCGATCAGGGTGAACAGGCCGACCAGCACGATCGAGGCGCGGATGAGCGGGATCTTGACGCTGACGGCGGTCCGCAGCGGTCCGGCGCCGTCGACGACGGCCGCTTCGAGGACTTCGCGCGGGACGGCCTGGAGTGCGGCGTAGAAGATGACCATGTTGTAGCCGGTCCACTCCCAGAGTGCGATGTTGACCACGGCGGGCAGTGGCGCGCCGAACGGGTCGGGGTGGGCGCCGCCGGCGTTCAGCAGGTCGATGACCGGGCTGATGCCGGGCGTGTACAGGTAGACCCAGATCAGCGCGGCGATGATGCCGGGCACCGCGTGCGGCAGGAACAGCGCCAGCTGGAAGAAGCGGCGGGCGCGGGCCAGCGCCGAGTCCAGCAGCAGCGCGAGGAGCAGCGCCAGCCCCGTCATCAGCGGGATGTAGAGCAGGCAGTACTGCGCGGTGGTCCAGAAGCCCGAGCGGAACGCCTGGTCGCCGAGCGCCCGGGCGTAGTTGCCGAGGCCGGTGAAGACCGTCTCGCCGCCGCCGAAGCCGAGCCCGGACCGGTGCTCGGTGTACAGGCTGAGGTGGACGGCGTAGCCGATCGGGACGAGCGTGCAGGCGGTGAACAGGAGCACGAACGGGGCGAGCAGGACGGCCGGCGCCCCGTACCGCCCGCGCCGGCGGGCGCGGGCGGCGACGGCGGGCCCGGGCCCGGTGCGGGGCGGCTGGGCGGTCACTGCTTGACCTTGAGGCCGCGGTTCTTCAGCTCGGCCAGGGTGGACTGCTGTGCGGCGTCGAGGGCCCCCTGGACGGTGCCGCCCTGGGTGAGCTTGCCGAACGCGTCCTTGAGCGCGTTGTTGGTCGCGTTCATCGTCGGGCCCCACTGCCAGTTCGGCTTGATCGACTTCGCGGCGTCCGTGTAGAGCGCGTACACGTCCTGGCCGCCGTAGAAGTCGGCCTTGAAGGCCTCCTCGGCCACCGGGACGAGCGCGGGCGCGGCCGGGAAGGCGGAGGAGGTGCCGGAGGCGATCCGGGCCTTGATGCCCTCCGGCGTGGTGGTCGCCCAGGTGGCGAACTCGACGGCGGCCTTGGCCTTCTTGCTGTTCTTGGAGACGGCGAAGGTGGTGCCGCCGACCATGCCGCTGGCCGGGGCGCCGTCCCAGCTGGGCACCGGGGCGACGGCCCACGTGCCGGCCGCGTCGGGCAGGGTGCCCTTCAGCACCCCGCCGCCCCAGGAGGCGCCGAGGTAGCCGGCGGTCTCGCCCTTCTGCAGCGAGGCCGTCCACGGCTGGCTGAACGAGGGCTGGACGCGGACCAGGTCCTCGGCGATCAACTGCTGCCAGTAGTCCGCGGTCTGCTTGGTCCCGGCGCCGTTGAGGTCGACGCTCCAGGCGTCGTCGCGGCCGGTGAACCAGTGGGCGCCGGCCTGCCAGGCCATCGCCTCGAAGGTGGCCGGGTCGTCGGGGAAGAAGGTGGCGATCCGGGTGTCCGGCTGGGCCTGCTTCAGTTTCTGCGCGGCGGTGCGGAATTCGTCCCAGGTCTTCGGCGGGGTGAGGCCGGCCCGGTCGAAGAGGTCCTTGCGGTAGTAGAAGGCCTGCGGCGAGGCGTCCAGCGGCAGCGCCCAGGTGCGGCCGCCGAGGGTGGTCAGGTCCATGGTCTGCGGCAGGTACTTCGCCTTGAGCTCGCCGGGGACGAGCCCGGAGATGTCCTGGACGGCGCCCTGGCTGACGAAGTCCGGCAGTTGGGCGTACTCGACGTTGAACACGTCGGGGGCGTTGCCGGCCTTCACCGCGTTGGAGATCTTGGCGTACCCGCCGGCCGTGCCGGACGGTATCTCCTCGTAGACCACGTTCACGTCGGGGTGGGAGGCGTTGAAGGCGGCGACGACCTCCTTCGTGCCCTTGGACCAGGCCCAGAAGGTCAGCGTGACCGGCTTGCCGTCGTCGGCCTTCGGGGCGCCGCCGCCGCTGCCGGCGCAGGCGGCGAGGAGGACGGTGGACAGCAGGCCGCCGGCGGCGGCGCGGAGGAGTCTGCGCCGGGGGTGGGGGAGGGGGAGCGGGAGTGAGGGCATGCACGACTCCGGGAGAGGGGGGCGCGGCCGGGGGGTCAGTGGGGCTGCCGGTGGCCGCGACCGGGCGGGCAAGTGGTCGCCATCCTGGGCGGGCGATCGATCGAAGTCAAGAGATCGGGATCAAATGATCTGTTGCGATCAAAAGCCTTGACGAACGATCAACCGCTTTCTAGATTCCCCGCACGGGGCACGACTCCCGAGCCCCGGGCCATGGAGGACACCGCCGTGCTGCTGCCCCCGGAAGACCACGCCCTCAGCCCCCGCACCGGCTGGACCAGAGCCCACTGGGAGGCCGCCGCCGACGGGCTGCTCGACGCCGTCCTCCCCTGGGCCGGCCCCGGACACGCGCTGATCGACCTCCCCGGCCCCCGGCCGAGCTGGTCCGGCCGCCGCTCCGACGCCCTCGAAGGCTTCGCCCGCACCTTCCTCCTCGCCGCCCTTCGGATCGCCGGCGCCGGCGGCGCCGACCCGCACGGCCTGCTCGACCGCTACGCCGCCGGACTCGACGCCGGCACCCGCCACCCCACCACCGCACGCGACCTCACCGACGACGACCCGGCGTCCTGGCCCGTCGTCACCGACCGCGGCCAGGCCATGGTCGAGGCCGCCGCCATCGCGTTCGCCCTGCGGCTGACCCGCCCCTGGCTCTGGGACCGCCTCCCCGCCGACGTCCGGACCAGAACCGCCCGGTGGCTCGCCGAGACCCTCCACCGCACACCCAACGACAACAACTGGTGGCTCTTCCCGCTCGCCGTCGGCGGCTTCCTCGCCGAGGCCGGCGTCGAGGAGGACGCCGCCCGCGCCGCCGTCCGGCGCGGCCTGGAACGCATCGATCGCTTCTACCTCGGCGACGGCTGGTACACCGACGGCCGCCCCCGCGCCTTCGACCACTACAACGGCTGGGCCCTGCACCTCTACCCCGTGCTGCACGCCCACCTCGCCGACGACCGCGCCCTGCTCGCCGAGTACGGCCCCCGGCTCGCCGCCCACCTCGCCGACTACGCCCACCTGTTCGGCGGCGACGGCGCGCCGGTGCACCAGGGCCGCTCGCTGATCTACCGGTTCGCCGCCGCCGCCCCGCTCTGGGCCGGCACCCTCACCGGCCACACCCCGCTCACCCCCGGCACCACCCGCCGACTCGCCTCCGGCGCCCTGCGCCACTTCCTCGACCGCGGCGCCACCGGCCCCGACGGCCTGCTCACCCTCGGCTGGTACGGCCCCCACCCCCCGCTCGTCCAGCCCTACTCCGGCTCCGCCTCGCCCTACTGGGCGGCCTCCGGCTTCCTCGGCCTGCTGCTGCCCGCCGACCACCCCGCCTGGACCGACCGCGAGGAGCCCGCGCCCGCCGAAAGCCGCGACACCGTCCGGGCGCTGCCCGGCCCCGGCTGGCTGGTCCAGTCCACCGCCGCCGACGGCCTGGTCCGCCTCCACAACCACGGCAGCGACGACCAGCCCGCCGACCGCGTCCACCCCGACGACCCGCACTACGCGCGGCTCGCCCACTCCACCGCCACCGGCCCCGTCCACACCGGCCCGGCCGACAACCACCTCGCCCTACTGGTCGACGGCGAACCCACCGAACGCGGCCCCATCACCCCACTCGCCACCGGCGACGGCTGGGCGGCCTCCACCCACCGCCCCCGGGCCGCCGGACAGCCCCTGCCCGGTGTCACCGTCACCTCGCTGACCCTCGCCCACGGCGCCGACGAGGTCCGCGCCCACCTGGTCGTCGGCGCCCCGCCCGGCACCCCGTTGCGCGAGGGCGGCTGGGCCGTCGCCGGAGACCACCTGCCGCCCGCCCGGCCCGTCGCTGGCACTGCCGCCGCCGCCACCGCCCACACGCTGGACGGCCGGCTGCTGACCAGTGAACTGCGCGCCCTGCACGGCTACACCGCCGCCCGCACCAGCCCCGTCCCGGACGGCACGGCCTTCGGAGCGGCCGCCGCCCTGCCGGTCCTGACCGGCGCCACCGGCGGGGCCGCCCACCTGCTGGTGTGCGCCGCCCGCCTCACCACCGCTCACCTCACCGCAGCCCGTCTCACCGCCACCGCGGACGAACTCCCGACGCTCGACGGCCTGGCGGCGGACGTGGCGGCCGCCCCCGACGGGGCCTACCGGCTGCGGGTGCGGTGGCCCGACGGCGCCGTCCACGAGGCGGAGCTGTCGCCGGGAGCGGCCTTCGCCCGCCGGCTTCCGCCCGGCGCCCGGACCTGAGGAGCACCCGTGCCACTCGCCCTCTCCACCCTCGGCCTGCCCGACCTGCCGCTCGCCGCCGCCGCGCGCCTCGCCGCCGACCACGGCTGGCACGGGCTGGAACTGCGCTGCGCCCCGGGCCAGCCGGTCCACCCCGGACTGACCGCCGACGAGCGGCGCGCCGCCACGCGCGCACTGGCGTCCACCGGGACGGTTCCGCTCGCGCTGGCCTCCTACGTCGGCATCGCCGCCCCGGGCGCGGACGCCCCGCTGCTCGCGGACCTCGGCGGACACCTGGAACTCGCCGCCGACCTGGGCTGCCCGGCCGTCCGGGTCTTCCCGCACGGCGGCGCCGCGCCCGGCCCGGCGGCGGCCGACGAGCGGGCTGACGAACGCGCCGCCCGGCGGCTGGCCGCCGTCGCCGGCCGCGCGGCCGCGCTCGGCGTCCGGGTCCTGGTCGAGACGCACGACTCGCACCCGACCGGTCGCGACCTCGCCCGGCTGCTCGCCCCCGTCGTCCACCCGGCCGTCGGCGCCCTGTGGGACCTCCAGCACACCGTCCTCGGCGGGGAGCCGCCGCAGGCCACCCACCGGGCGCTGGTCGGCCGGCTGGGCCACGTCCAGGTCAAGGACGTCGCCTCGGCCGCCGACCGCACGCCGCTGCCGCTCGGCGCCGGCACCCTGCCGATCGCCGCCTGCCTCGCCCTGCTGCCGGCCGACGCCTGGGTCTGCTGGGAGTACGAGGCGCCGTGGTACCCCGAGGCCGCCCCGCTGGCTCCGCTGCTCGGCGCGGCCGCCGCCTGGCTGGCGGGACTGCGGCGGTAGGTCCTGTCCGGTCGATCTCGCCGGGCCCGCGACGCTGGGCATCCCGCCTGGCTGCACGCCCGAATCGCCCAAGTACGGCCAGTGTGAGGGCTCCCCGGCCCGGCGCATGGGCGGGCCGGGGAGCGAAGGTGGCAGCTGGACGGGCTCCCCGGCCGGGGGCTGGGGGTTCAGCCGCCGCAGGAGGTGCGGATGCGCAGGGCCGGGAGCAGGGAGATCCGGTGCACCGGCAGGTCGGGCCCGGCGGTGAGGCGGCGCAGCAGGAGGCCGACGGCGGTCTCGCCGACCGCGCGGGTCGGCGGGGCGACGGGGGGCAGCCGCGGGGGCCGCCGCGGGCGGGACCCGGGCGGGGGAGCGGGCAAGGCGAGTGGGGCGGGCCCCCCGGGG
>NZ_JBHWIR010000038.1:29537-48698 GCF_042731835.1 Kitasatospora sp. NPDC059817
CGGTCTCGCGGGGGCCCCGGCTGGTCGGCCGGGGGGGTGCGGCGGCGCAGCTGGCGGCCTCGGGCGGTCGCGCCCCCCGGGGGGGGGGGGGGGGCGACGGCGGTCAGCGGCGGGGCCGCCAGGGCGGCGAACACGTCGTCGTAGGCGATCAGCGCGAGGTCGTCGGGCACCGCGAGGCCGCGGGCGCGGAGCAGCGGGAGCAGCTGGATCGCGTCCTGGTCGTTGTGGATGAGGGCGGCGCGGACGCCGGCGGACACGGCGTCGGCGATCAGCCCGGAGTGCCGGTCGGAGTCGGCGGGGCGGCCGTCGTCACCGAGGGTGTCCAGGACGGGCAGGGCGGCCAGTCCGAGCAGCCGGGTGCCGTGCTGGTAGCCGGCCCGGACCTCCCGGGCCGTCCAGGAGTCGCCGCGGGCCGCGAGCAGGACCCGGTCGTGGCCGAGGTCGGCGAAGTGGCGCAGCGCGAGGAGGACGCCCTGCCGGTGGTCCGAGCCGACGGAGTCCAGGCCGGCGCCGGGGCCCCCGTACTCGGGCGCGCCGCGTTCGACCAGGACGGCGGGCACCGGCAGGTCGTCCAGCCAGTCGTGGGCCTGCGCGGGCCGGCCCGGCAGGAGGTTGGGTGCGAGCAGCAGCCCGTCGAGGCCGGATTCCAGCAGCCGTTCGGCCTGTGTGTGGTCGTCGCGGGCCTCGTAGGGGGCGATGCCGAGGACGAGTCGGGCGCCCGCCGCCGTCGCGGCGGCCCGGGCGCCGTTGATCAGCTCGTCGAAGTACGACCCGACGGAGGGCACCAGCAGCCCGAGGGTGCGGGTCCCGCCCTCGCCGTCCGTCGGCTTCTCCGGTGTGCGCCGTACGACGAACCCGTGCGAGCGCCCCACCCGGCCGGCCTCGGCCAGCGCGGCGACGTCCCGCCGTACGGTCACCGCCGGAATGGCGAGCCGCGCCGCGAGGTCGGCGAGCCGCAGGGGCCCGCTCGCCTCGCCGACGGCCTTGAGGATGAGGTCCCGACGTTCCTCGGCCGAGATGGTCATCGCCTGTCCCCCGTACTGCTCCGAACCGTGGCTGGTTGATCGGACCATATCTTTCGATCGACTTCCGATCAAGTATGACCGCGATGCCGCACCCCGGTACCCCACCGGCCTGCCCGCGCGGGCCCGCCGTCCCCGCGGCCGCCCCGGCGTTGAGCGGTGCTCAGGCCCCCTGCCCGCCCGTGCGCAGCCGTTGGAGCAGCAGGGCCGCCTGGAGTCTGCTGGTCACGCCGAGCTTGGTGTTGATCCGGCTCGCGTAGGTCTTGACGGTGGAGACGGACAGCGCCAGCCGTTCGGCGACGGCCGCGTTGGGCAGGCCCTCGGCGAGGAGGTCGAGCACGGCCCGTTCCTGGTGGGTGAGGCCGGCCAGCGCTGATTCGGCGGAGGCGGGGGTGTGTCCGGCGAGGGCGGTGTCCTGTTGGAGCATCCGGGCCACCACCCGGCCGGCGACCCGGGAGGAGAGCACCGTCTCGCCGGCCGCGCAGGCCCGGATGCCCCGCAGGAGTTCGTCCGGCGGCGCGGATTTGAGCAGGTACCCGCTCGCCCCGGCGTGCAGGGCCGGGAACAGGTGCTCGTCGCTGTCGAAGGTGGTGAGGATCAGGACCTTCGTTGCGCAGTCGGCGTCCGCCAGTGCGTGGAGCACGGCCGGGCCGTTGCGCCGGGGCATGTGCAGGTCGAGCAGCAGCACGTCGGGCCGGTGGTCGGCGACGGCGGCCAGCGCCGGGGCGCCGTCGGCGGCCTCCGCGACGACGGTGATGTCGGCCTCGGCCCGCAGCAGCAGTTTCAGTCCGGTGCGGACCATGGTCTCGTCGTCGGCGAGCAGGACGGTGATCACGCGGCGGCCTCGGCGGTCGTCTTCGCGGCGGTCAGCGGTAGGCGGGCCCGGACGGCGAATCCGCCCTCGGTGGTGGGGCCGACGTGCAGGGTGCCGCCGAGGTCGTCGGCGCGGGTGCGCATGCCGTCCAGGCCGTGGCCGCCGGAGGGCAGTCGGGGTCCGTCGGGGTCGGCGGCCGTGGCGGGGGAGTTGACGATGTCGAGGCGCAGTCCGTCCGGGTGGACCTCGACGGTGACGGCGACCTCGGCGGCCGGGGCGTGCTTGTGGGCGTTGGTCAGGGCTTCCTGGACGATCCGGTAGGTGGCGTACTGGACGGCCGGTCCGGGTGCGGGTGGTCCTTGGGTGGGGCCGGTGAGGGTGAGGTCGACGGCGAGTCCGGCCTGGCGGGACTCCTCGACGAGGGCGGGCAGTCCGTGCAGTGAGGGGCCCTGGTCGGAGGCCGGGGTGAGGACGCCGAGCAGGCCGCGCAGTTCGGTGAGGGCCTGGAGGCCGAGGGTGCGGATCAGGCCGAGGGTCTCCCGGACGGTGGTCGGGTCGTCGGCGGCCGCGTGCTCGCAGGCGCCGGCGTGCAGGGTGATGAGGGAGACGCGGTTGGAGACGACGTCGTGCATCTCCCGGGCGAGCCGGGCGCGTTCGGCGGCGGCGGCGCGTTCCTCGGCGTGCCGGCGGGCTGCTTCCAGCAGCCGGTTGCGTTCGGCGAGCGTGGCGACGGCGCGGGCGCGCTGGTGGGCGGTGAGGCCGAGGGCGAGCGGGACGGCGCCGAAGACCAGCGGGTCCTCGATCACCGTGGCGAGGGTCGAGAGCTCGGTGAGGTCCCCCGGGTCGAACGGGTACGCCAGCCGGGCCCCGGCGAGCACCGCGAACACGGCCAGCACCCGGGTGGCGCCCCGGCGGGCGGCCAGCCCGTAGAGGGCGACGGCGAGCGGGAGCTGGCCGCCGAGCAGGGCGATCGCCGCGACCGCTGCCGGGTACCGCCGCCGGACGGCGAGGGCGAGGGCCCCGGTCGCCAGCAGCGCCGCGTTGACCGTCGGCGAGGCGGTCGGGCCGACGTCGGGGTCGTCGGCGGCGAGCGGGACGAGTACCAGGAGCGCGAGCGCGGCGGGTGCGAGGTCGGTGACCGGCCGGGGCATGCGGACGGAGAGGCTCAGCAGCATCGCTGCGAGGTTCGATTCGGACGGCTGAGCGGTTTTCCGGCTGGTCGGACGAGGCATGGGGGCATGTTTCCACACCCCGGTGACGCGGAGATGATCACCCGGCGGCCGCGAGTGCGCCCCGGACCGCAGCGACGGCGGGCTTCGGCTTCAGCCCGGTGTCCCACATCAGCTCGTCCCCCGGGGCGATCGGGTAGCTGTCGTGGGCGGCGGTCGAACCGTACCGGTCGGTCACGCCCCAGGTGCCGTACGAGGTGCACGAGGGGGTCTGTGCGCAGACCTTGGCGACCAGGGCGAACTGCCCGGCCTGCGCCTCGCGGTCCTCGCCGTGCACGTCGATCTCGGAGATCCGTACGGACAGGCCGAGTTCGGCGAGTGCCCGGAAGTGGCCGGCCAGCACGGCGGGATCGACGTGGTCGTCGGTCTCGTGGACGTGCGCCTGGAAGCCGACCCCGTCCAGTGGGACGCCGCGCTGCTTGAGCCGCTTGACCAGGGCGAGGAAGGCGTCCCAGCGGGGGCCGTCGCTCTCCAGGCCGAACTCGTTGACGTACAGCTTGGCGTCGGGGTCGGCGGTGCGAGCGGCCCGGAACGCCTTGTCGATGTACTGCTCGCCCATCGCCTGCTGCCACACGTGCCGGCGCAGGCCGCTCCGGCCCGGGCCGTAGTCCTCGTCCTGGACGGACATCGGCTCGTTGACCACGTCCCACTCGGCCACCCGGCCCTTGAAGTGCCCGGCGACACCGGTGACATGGCTCGTCATCACCTCCTCGCGCCGCTCGGTGGGAGTCTCCCGCATCCAGCGCGGGAGCGCCTCGCCGAAGACCAGGGTGTGGGCGTGCACCCGCATGCCGTTGGCGTCGGCGAACTCCACCAGGCTGTCGCCCCCGGTGAAGTCGAAGACGCCGGGCTGCGGCTGGACGAACTGCGGCTTCAGGTCGTTCTCGGGAGTCAGCACGGAGAACTGCCCGGCCACCAGCTCCCGGTAGGCGGGGTCGGCGGCCAGCGGCGCCGAGGCGACGGCCGTGCCGACGCCGAGCGGGCGGGGGCGGGCGGCGGCGAGGGCGCGCAGGGAGTCGGGGTCGGCGGCGCGCCGGTCCGTGGGCCGGGCGGTGTCCACGACGGTGACCTCTCCGCCGTCCAGCGGGCGCGCCCGGAGGGCGGCGAGCCGCCAGCCCTGGCCGCCGAGTGCCGCGTCCGCGCCGAACCAGACCTGCGAGGAGGCGAACGCGCCGGAGGCGGGCAGCTCGCCGAGTGCCGTGTCACCGGCGCGGAAGGACAGGACGTCGCCGTGCCGGGCCAGGACGAGCGTGAAGTCGTCCGGCAGTCCGGAGCCGAACGTCCGGGTCACGGCCGGAGCGGCCTTGGTGCCGTCGAACACGGCCACCTCCAGCCGGCCGTCGACCACGCCGAGTCGGACGCTGCGCCGCTCCTGGCGCCACTCGTCGTAGACGACCGGCAGCTCGCCGTACAGCTGGAGGTAGGCGGCGGCGTGCGCGGTGCCACGCAGTTCCGCGGTGAGTTCGAAGTCGCCGCCCACCTCCAGGTGCGGGCCGTGCAGGTTGACCGGCGGGTTGGGCTGTCCGCCGGTGCCGTCCTGTTTGACGATCATCCGGCCGAGCGGCCGGATGCGGACCCCGTCGGCCCCGGCGGTGGCCCCGGCGAAGTGCGACCAGTCGTGGCCGCCGAGCAGGTCTGCGCCTCGGACCGGATCGGCCGGGGCCGCCGGATCGGTGGTCGGGCCCGCTGCCGGCCTGGTGGCGCCCGTCGTCGCGCCGTCGCGGTTCTCGACGCCGGGTTCGCAACCGATCAGGACGAGGACACCCGCGAGGGCGAGCGAGGTGAGAGTGGCGACCCGGATGGGAACGTCGGCGGGCTTCACGGACACGGGAACTCCTGACGGGGCTTTCGACTGGTTCGTCTTCGACTCTAGGAGGCGGAGGAGGGCGTTCCGGTCGGCTCGGAGGCGGAGATCGGGATGGTCCTTTGGTTGACACCCGTACCCGCCGGGCCCGCCTCGGCGCGGCGTCAGTAGTTCGCGGCCTCCTCCAGGACCCACCAGACGCACAGGCTGAACGGGATGCCGAGCCCGCCCACGACGACCGCGATCCACAGCGGCCAGTAGCCGCCGTCGGTGACGGGATCCCGTTGCGGGTGGGCGGGATCGATCCGTACGTCGACCCGGTGCCCGTCGGGCCACTGCACGTCCGTGCCCTCGGCGGCGCGGTACTCGTGCCCGTCCGCCGTCCAGAGGAAGGTGCACTCGGTGCTGGTGTCACCGCTGCTGTGGCAGCCGGTGACGGTGGCGGACACCCGCAGCGTGGCGTGCAGGTCGCGGTCGTGCTCGTGGAACCAACCGCTGAGGGAGAAGGCGAAGCAGCCGGCGAAGGCGCAGACCATCAGGGCGAGCATGGCGGCGTGGAACAGGGCGGAGGCGGAGCCGGAGCGCGGGCTCTCGCCCAGGGCCAGCCGCACCGGCGAGGCCAGCGCCGCGAGTGCCGCCGCACCGGCCGCGCCGATCCAGCCGGCGTACCAGGGCGTGGATCCCCACGACGTGCAGGCCGTCGTCACCGCGCCGACCAGCGTGGTGGCCCAGGCCGCCCGTTGGAGCAGGCGCGTGGCGGCGCGCGCCCGGCGGCGCAGCCCGCCGGAGGGGGTAGGAGGAGGGGCGGGGGGTCGCTCGTCCGCGATGGTGGTCACCCGGCCACGCTGGCAGAGGGCCGGGCCGGGCACCAGCAAGCGGCGCTCACCCCCGGCGTTCAGCAGTGCTTACGGTGTCCCGGCGTGCGGGCCAGCGGGTGCGCTCGGCTCGCTGGGGTCGACCAGGTGGCCGTTCACGCGCGGCTCACTCTCGGTCAGGCCCTGGGCCGCCAGCCGCTCGCTCGCCGCCAGCAGTGCGCTCTGCAGCGCCTCGGCCGCCACCCGCACCGCCGGCGGTGCCCCCCACGGTCCGGTGCGGCGCAGCAGGCGCACCAGGTAGGCGCCCGGCACCGGCAGCGTGGTGACGGTGCCGGCGGCCGGGCCGATCAGGGCGGCGGCGTTCGCGGGCAGGATCGCCGCGCCCAGACGGGCGGCGAGCATGGTGTAGACGGCGAAGCGGTAGCGGGCGGTGTGCTCGACCAGGGGCACGATGTCGTGCCGGGCGGCCAGGCGTCGGAAGGCCAGCTGCCGGGGTGAGCCGGCCGGGGCGGCGATCCAGGGGCGGCCGGACAGCTGGGCGGGGTCGGTGAGCGGGGTCCAGTCCGAGGGGACGACCAGGCGGTAGGCGTCCTCGAACATGACGCTCGCCTCGACGCCGGGCGGCAGCGGGGTGGGCTCCTGCCGGTCGTCCTCGATGACCAGGACGTCCAGTTCGCCCAGGCGCAGCGCGCGCAGGCCCTCCTGCCGTCCGGTCTCCACCAGGCGGGGGGCCAGGTCGGGGTGGGTGCGGGCGAGCAGGTGGACGGCGGTGGTGGCGAAGAACGTGATGGCGGGCGGCGGCACGCCGATGGCGACCGGGCCGGTGGCGGCGGCGCCGAGTGCGCGCAGGTCGCGGGCGGCGTCCTGGAGCGCCTGGCCGATCCGGTCGCCGTAACCCGCCAACAGGCGGCCCGCGGCGGTCAGTTCGGCCCGTCCGCCGGTGCGGTCCACCAAGGGGACGCCGACCTCGCGTTCCAGCCGGCTCAGTTGCTGGGACACCGCGGAGGGGGTGTGGCCCAGCGCGCGCGAGGCACCCGCCACGCTGCCGGCGTCGGCGATCCGGCGCAGGATCAGCAGCCTCTTCGGGTCGAGTTCCACCGCTGTGCCGCCCTTTCGCCGCGCCCGGGGTCGAGGACGCCCATCCTGGCAGACCATACGAGGTCCGGGCCTGGCGGAGAGTAGCCTGGACATCACCGAAGGCACCTCGCATGCCGGGCAAGACACCTGGCGTCGTCTCCGGCGAACGGCGATGCCGGATCCGGCCCGAGGCCGGGTCCGGGGACAGGTCTTCGATCATGACCACGACCCTCGATCGCGCGATGACGCCCACCGCCCTGGAACCCGCAGCACGGCTCTCCCGGGTACCCGAGGGCACCCGGCCCGGTCGGCTGGACGGGGCCTGGTGGCCCCGCTCGCGTGACCTTCTCCTCGAACTCCCCTCCCTCGCCGCCGCATTGGACGGTCCGTGGGGGCGGGTCACCCGGGTCACCGTGAACCCCGCGCAGTGGCCGACCGTCCCGCACCGGGCCCCGGTCGCCGGGCACACCGTCCACGTGGGCTGGTTCACCATCGAGCAGGACGAGCACCTGATCGTGGTCTGCTCATACGCTCCGTTGCGGCTGAACCTGCTGGTCGTACCGCCGGAGACGGACGCCGTCACCGCCGAGCGGCTGATGTCGCGGGCGGCCGACCCCGCCGACATCCGGACCGCGAGCGAACTGCTCGCCCCGGAGCCGGGCCGCGGCGCGACCGGACCGGAACCCGGTACCGACGTCCTGCCCTCGGCGCTCGTGCCCGCCACCGGCGAGGGCGAGGTCGGCCGGCGGGCGGACGTCGCCCGAAGCCGCGCCGCCTCCTGGCCCGCCAGCGCGTAGCGGTCCGGGTGCGGACACCCGGACAGGCCTCAGACGTGGAAGGGGACGGTGGTGACGACGATCTTCGGCAGCGGGCGGAGCGCCCTGCGCAGGCGGGGGGCGAGCCGGTTGTGCAGGAGCCGGTGGCGCCGGTGCCGCACGACGATCTCCGGGAGGACGACGGTCAGGGTGAGGTCCGGGCGCTGGTCGTGCAGGGACTCGATGTAGTTGACCAGGGGCGCGACGATCGTGCGGTAGGGGGAGAGGAGGATCTTCAGGGGCAGGTGGTCGCCCCACAGGTTCCAGTACGCGCGGAAGCGCCGGGCCTCCTCCTCGCTGGCGCTGATGTGCAGGGCGAGGACGGGCTGGCGGAGCGAGGCGGCGTAGGCGAGGGCGCGCATGCCGGCCAGGTCCAGTGCGGCGATCGGCACGATCAGCAGGGGGTGGATCTCCTCGGGAGTCTCCTCGCTCTCGGCCTCGCTCTCCGCCTCGCGCTCACCCTCCGCTTTCGCCTCCGCGGAGGGTGCGGGCGGCGCGCCGTCCCGTGGGCGTGGCCGGGTGAGAGCGCGGCCGGGGACCTCCACGGCGTGCGGGTGCAGGGCGAGCGCCGCGGCGACCTGCTCGTAGTGGTGCCGGATCCTGGTGGCCACCAGGATGAACAGGCCCACCACGAGCGCGGCGAACCAGGCGCCCGAGGTGAACTTGGTGATCGCGGCGGTGACGAGCACGACCGCCGAGAGCAGCGCGCCGACGGCGTTGAAGATCAGGCTCTTGCGCCAGTGGCGGTCGCGCAGGCGCCACCAGTGCACGACCATCCCGGTCTGTGACAGCGTGAAGGCGAGGAACACGCCGACCGCGTACAGCGGGATCAGCGGCGCCGTCATGCCGTCGAACGCCGCGTAGATCGCGGCCGCGGCGACCGAGAGCACGACGATGCCGTTGCTGAAGGCCAGCCGGTCGCCCAGCCGCAGGAAGAGCCGCGGCGCCTGGTTGTCGCGCGCCAGGAGGTAGAGGACGCGGGGGAAGTCGTTGTAGGCGGTGTTGGCCGCCAGGAGCAGGATCGCGGCCGTGGCGGCCTGGGTGAAGACGTAGCCGAAGCCCGGGCCGAAGGCGCGGTGGGCGAGCTGCGACAGCACCGTCTCCCGGGCGTCGGGGACGACGCCGTCGAGGTGGACCAGCGCGACCGTGCCGGCGAAGAGCGCGATCAGCAGGCCGACCATCCAGGTCAGGGTGGTACGGGCGTTGCGCCACTCGGTGGGCTGGAAGGCCGGGACGGCGTTGGAGATCGCCTCGATGCCGGTCATCGCCGTCGAGCCGGAGGCGAAGGCGCGCAGGACCAGGAGCACGCCGACCCCCTCGGTCGCGGTCGACTGCGGAGCCGCGGTGGGCTGGAAGCCGTGGCCGGCCGCGTCGTACAGGCCGAAGGCGATGAGGGCGAGGACGGCGAGGACGAAGGCGTAGGTCGGTGCGGCGAACAGGACGCCCGCCTGCCGTACGCCGCGCAGGTTCCCGGCGAGCAGCACACCGATCACGGCGAGGCCGATCGGCACGGCGTCGCCCCGCAGCGAGGGGATCGCCGAGGTGACGGCCTCCATGCCGGAGGCGATCGAGACCGCGACCGTGAGGATGTAGTCCGTCATCAGACCGGCGGCCGCCGCCAGCCCGGGGAGGCGGCCGAGGTTCGCGGTGGCGACGATGTACGAGCCGCCGCCGTGCGGGTAGGCGCGGATCGTCTGACGGTAGGACACCCCGACCGCCAGCATCAGGAACGCGATCGTCGCGGCGATGGGCACCGAGTAGCGCAGGCCGGCGGTGCCCGCCAGGACCAGGACGGCCAGCATCGCCTCGGGCCCGTAGGCGACGGACGAGAGCGCGTCGGCGGAGAGCACCGGCAGCGCCACCAGCTTGCGCATCCGCTCGTGCGCGATCGCGGTACTGCGCAGCGGGGCCCCGAGCAGCACGTGCCTGACCCCGGCGCCCGTCCGGCCGAGTCGGGAGGCCGGGGCGCTGCCCGCCTCGACCGGCGGCGGCTGCCCGCCGACCGTGGCCACCCGCACGAAGCGGCCGAAGCGCACCGGCCGGATCTCGGAGGAGGCCGGAAAGCGGCCGAGCTCCGGGTCCACCGGCAGTGCCCGGCGCCACGCCTGCGGATCCCCGGCCGCCCGGCCCCATTCCCGGCCCACCCGGCGCAGTACCCCGACCTGTTGCCGGTCGAGGACCGGCAGCGTGGCGTCGGGACTGGGTGCGCCGCTCGCCCCGGCGCCACCGCCGTCATTCTTCGTATTCGACACGACACACAGTGTTACGCATCGCGGCTCCCGGTGGCGCGGGGCCGACGCCGGGTCGTCGAGCAGGGCCGTCCCTCCCGTGCAGGCGTCCGCCGGCGCCCGTTCGGCCCCGGTGCGGTCGGAGTACCGTGGGAGGGCGGGGCGGCCCAGTTGCCGGAACCGAAGAGTCGGCCCCGTTCAGCGGGCCCGATCCGCGCCCGCGGAGAGGCGGCGAGCCATGTCGGACGATGCCGGTGCCCCGCACCCCGGGCTTCTGCCGGACCGCTTCCGGCAGGCGGTGAAACCGGGGACGGTCCTGTTGCGCCTGGAGACCACGCGGTCCCGCGAGGGCGCACTCGATGGCGCCTGGTGGCCGCGGTCACGGAACATCGGCGCCGAACTGCCCGGCCTGGTCGGCGCGTTGACCGAACACCTGGGCCCCGTGGTGAGCGTGGGCCTGGACGCGGACGCCTGGGACGAGGTGCCGGCCCGGATCGTCGTCGACGGCCGGTCGGTGCGCATCGACCGGTATCCGGTCGGCGACGACACGGTGATCGTCACGCGGGGCGACCGCGATCACTTCAGTCTGCTCGTGGTTCCGCCGCAGGCGGGCCGGGAAGCGGCCCTGGCCTCGATGGCCCGCGCGGTCCGGGCCGGCGGCACCGACTCGGCGCGGCAGATCCTCCTGGACACCGGCATCGGTTCCGAGCCCACGACCGAACTGCACTGACCGGACTGCACAGACCGGACAGCACCGAGGAGCGGCCCCGGGCCGGAGGAGGTCAGGATGCGGCACTACCGATGGGTCCTGGAGACCCAGGACGACGACGGCCACTGGGCCCGGCAGGGCGGCGCGCCCATGCCGAATCCCCTGGACTACGACGGGCCGCCCCAGCAGGCCGCCAACCACGTCCGGGAGGTGTTCGTGCGCACGCTGTCCCGACCGGCCCCGGGGCCCAGGGCGGTCAGGGTCCGGGTCTGGGGCGGGTCCGACGCCGTCGGCGAGCCCGAGGCCGAGACCGAGTGGTCACGCGAGTGACGTGCCCGGGCCCGGCCTGCGGGCGGTGTCCGTGGGGTCGGATCAGGAGCATCCCGAGCTGATCTCAAGGAAGTTGGCGTAGTGGTCGTCGCTGTACCAGACGTGCTGGGCGGCGGGGTCGCGCACCAGGCGTTCGGCGTCGCGGTGCTGGCCGGGCGAGCGCGGGTTGACGTCGTACTCGCGGTAGTGGCCGTCCTGGGGGAGGTCGCCGCTGCGGTTGCCGTAGACGTTGCTGCCGCGGATCACGAAGGGGGAGTCGGCCACCGGGTAGTCCCGAGGGGCGTTCGCGGTCGGCCAGTGCAGGTCGTGCCAGATCTGGCACGCCTCCTCGACCTGAGGCGGGAACTGGTCGACGGGCAGCGGGGGTTCGAGGATGCCGCGGACGATCCGCGGTGCGGGGTGGGCCGCGGGGACGGCGGCGCCGGCCGGGGCGGCGGAGGGAGCGGCGGCGGCCGTCAGGAACAGGGCGGCGGCGGCCATGCGGAGCAGGCTTCGGTGTGCGGTCACGCAGCGGCCAACGACGCCCGGGCGCCACGGATGCGCGAAGTCGCCCGTCCGGACCAGCCCCGGCACCGGACGCCGGTGGCCGGCGGGCGGGTCGTAGGGTGGGCGGGTGGATGATCTCTGGGGGCGCCTGCGGGTGCGGGCGGTGCCGCTGCTGGCGGCCGGGACGACGGTGGCGGTCGGGCTGGGGGTGCGGGCCGGGCTGGGCGGGGACGTCGCGAAGTACGCCGGGGACGCGCTCTACACGGTGCTGGTGTACGCGCTGGTGGTGCTGGTCGCGCCCAGGGTGCGACCGGGGCGGGCGGCGGTGGTGGCGGCGGGGCTGAGCTGGGCGGTGGAGCTGTTCCAGATCACCGGTGTGCCCGACGAGTTGGGGCGGCGCAGCGGGCTGGCCCGGCTGGTGCTGGGGTCGACGTTCAACCCGCCGGACCTGTTCTGGTACCTGGTCGGCGCCGCGTTCGCCGCGCTGGTGCACCGGGTGCTGCGGACCGCGAAGGCCGCATGGACCGCGAGGGCCGCAAGGGCTGCGAGGAGGACCGCAGCGCCCGGTGCCGCCTGACGCGACGTCAGAGCGGAAGCAGATCAGGCCGCTTGGCCTCGACGTGGTCCCCCGAGGACTCCCCGCGCAGCCGTCGGCCGACCCAGGGCAGCAGGTACTCGCGGGCCCACTGGAGGTTCTCGCGCCGCTGGTCGGCGGCGGACAGCTCCGGGGTGGCCGGCCAGGGCGCCTCCGGGTCCTGCTCGGTGCGCAGCCCCAGGGAACGGGCGGCCAGCAGGGCGACCCGCTGGTGGCCTTCGGGGGAGAGGTGCAGCCGGTCCTCGCTCCAGGCCCGGCGGTCCTGGACGGCGCGCAGCGACCACAGGTCGGCCACCTTGCAGCCGTTGCGGTCGGCGACCGCCCGCATGTGCCCGTTGTACGTGGCGATCTTGCCGCGCAGGTGCTTGAACAGCGGTACGTCCCGGGTGTCGAAGCCGGTGCAGATCAGCACCGTCCCGGCGGAGGCGGTGAGTTGGACGATGGCCGCCTCGAAGCGCTCGGCGACCTCGTCCGGGTCGCTGCCGGGCCGCAGGATGTCGTTGCCGCCGGCGCAGAAGGTGGCCAGGTCGGGCTGGAGCCGGCGGACCTGCGGCACCTGCTCGGCCATGATCTGGTCCAGCAGTCGGCCGCGCACCGCCAGGTTGGCGTAGCGGAACCCGCCCGGCGGCCGTCCGTCGGCGAGCAGCCCGGCCAGGCGGTCGGCCCAGCCGGCGAAGGCGCCGTCGGCACCGGGGTCGTTCAGGCCCTCGGTGAAGCTGTCGCCGAGGGCGGCATACGAACTGAGGTCAAGGGTCTCCTGGAGGTTCGGCATGAAGGAGATAGTTCACCCATTCAAGTGACCTACGCCACCGTAGGTGACCCCGGCGGTACGTGAGATGGGCCACGTGCCCCACCCGGAATACAGCCGGAGTGCAGAGCGGCGGCCCCCGGAAACCACAAGATCCCGCCCCCCTTCCGCTTTTGGGCCCGCCTGGCCGATGCTCGAAGGGCGCGGCCGGCCCGGCCGCCGTCCTTCCAGGGGGAAGACATCCATGGCTCTGAATCCGACCTCCGGCCTGCCCGGGCAGTGGTCCGTCGACGGCCGCTGCACCAACTGCGACGTGGCCCGGCAGCTCGCGCCAGGACTGATCCGTGAGCGCGCCGGCCGCTCCGAGCTGGTCCGCCAGCCGCACGACGAGGCCGAGCACCGTCAGCTGCTCGCCGCCGCCCACGCCTGCCCCACCCGCTCCATCCGGCCGGGCACCGGCCCGCTCGACCCGGCCACCGACCCCTTCCCGCTGGCCCTCGACGACGGCCTGCTGCTGCTCGGCCACAACTCCCGCCACAACGCCGGGGCCAACTCCTACCTCTGCCGCCGACCCACGGGCTGGCTGATGGTCGACACGCCCCGCTACGCCGAGCCGCTCGCGGCCCGGTACGAGGCCCTCGGCCCGGTCACCGACATCCTGCTGACGCACCGCGACCACGCGGCACACGGCCGGGCGTACGCCGACCGGCTCGGCGCCCGGCTCTGGATCCACGAGGGCGACCTGGACGCTGCGCCCGACGCCGACCGGGTGCTGCACGGCGTCGAACCGGTGGAGGTCGCCCCCGGCGTCACCGCCCACCCCTTCCCGGGCCACACCCGCGGCAGCGTGCTCTACCTGGTCGACGAGCGGTACTGCTTCACCGGCGACACCCTGTACTGGTCCCGCACCACCGGTGACCTGGAGGTGTACGACACCGTCACCTGGTACTCGATCGAGGAGCTCTCCGCCTCGCTGGACCGCAGCTTGGACGCGCTGCGCTTCGAGTGGCTGCTGCCCGGCCACGGCCAGCGGCACCGGATGCCCGCCGAGGAGGCGGCGGCCCGGCTGCGGGCGCTCGCCGACCGCTGTCGGGGTCTGCGGCCCGCGCCGGTGGACTTCGGCGCGGTCCGCTGGTGACGGTCTGCTGGTGACGGCCCGCTCGTGACGTTCGGCGCGGCCTGCCGGTGACGCTCGGTGCGGTCCGTCCCGACGGTGCTCGGCGCGGTCCGCCTCGTGGCACTCGGCCGCGCGTGCGCCGGAGCCCGCGCCGGGTGCGCGGGGGCCTGCGCCCGCCGGGGGCGCCCGCGCGGGTGTGCGAACAGCCCTGCCGGGGCAGCGGCCTGGGGAACGGAATCCCCGAACTCCCCTGCACCCGAGGACGGTTGAGGAATGCCCACGCAGACCCCGGAGCGCACCGCCAGGCCGCGGCGCTACCTGATGTGCCGGCCGACGTACTTCACCGTCGACTACGCGATCAACCCGTGGATGGACCCGGCGCAGCCCACCGACACCGCGCTCGCCGTCCGCCAGTGGGAGCGGCTGTACTGGCTGTACCGCCGCCTCGGCCACACCGTCGAGCTGATCGACCCGGTGCCCGGCCTGCCCGACATGGTCTACGCCGCCAACGGCGCGACCGTGCTGGACAGCCGGGCGCTGGTCGCGACCTTCCGCTACCCGGAGCGCGCCGCCGAGTCCGAGGCCTACCAGGCCTGGTTCCGCTCGCACGGCTACCGCGAGGTGCAGCGCGCCGGGCACGTCAACGAGGGCGAGGGCGACCACCTGGTGGCCGGCGGCCGGGTGCTCGCCGGGACGGGCTTTCGTACCTCCCGGGCCGCGCACGCCGAGGCGGGCGAGTTCTTCGGCGTCCCGGTGGTCGGCCTGACCCTGGTCGACCCGCGTTTCTACCACCTGGACACGGCGCTGGCCGTGCTCGCCGACGACCACGTCATGTACTACCCGGAGGCCTTCGACGCCGACAGCCGGGCCGTGCTGCGCACCCTGTACCCGGACGCGATCCTCGCCGACCGGGCCGACGCCGAGGTGTTCGGCCTCAACGCGGTCTCGGACGGGCGCCGGGTGCTGCTGCCCGAGGCGGCGAAACACCTGGCCGGGCGGCTCGTCGAGCACGGCTACCAGCCGGTCCCGGTGGACGTCTCGGAGCTGTTGAAGGGCGGCGGCGGAGCCAAGTGCTGCACGCTGGAGCTGCGGCCGGCCTGAGCCCGGCCCTGCCGTCGGCGCTGCCCTCCGCGCTGCCCTCCGCACTGCCCTCGCGGACCTTCCCGGCCGCCCCGCCGTCCGGTAGAGCTTGGCCAGGGCATCCGGGGCGGTGCCGTGCCGACGGGAGGGCCACATGCGCGATCAGGCGTCCACATCCGAGGACGAGGCGGCGCGGCGGCGCAGGGCGGCGCCCGAGCGCCGGAGCGCGGACCTCCCGGCCGAGGGCGCCCGGGAGGCCGCGGCCGCCGGCCCGCTGTCCCCTTCGACGGCCCTGCCCCTGCAACGCGCCCTCGGCAACGCCGCGGTGGCCCGGCTGGTCGAGCAGCAGCGGCACGGCCAGGAGGCCTCCGGCGGCGCGGGGGTGCCGGTCCAGCGGGCCCCCACACCCGGGGCCGGGCCGGCGACGCAGATCGCGCTCACCCACCTGACGGCCGACGACCTGGAAGGCGAGTGCGGCTACTTCGAGCGCAGGCGGCAGTTGAGCGTCGCCGCGCCCCAGCAGGGCGTCATCATCCAGGAGATCAACCGCGTCTTCGCCGTGGAGGAGTGGGACGGCACAAACTGGAACGCGATGTCGGGCAGCCGGATCGACTCGTACATCACCGCGAAGGGGTCGAGCGCCCACGCCACGGTCGCCCGTTACTGGGAGCTGTGGACGGTGGACGCGGCGGGCAACGTCTCGGACGGCGCCGAGGACACCTTCTCGCTGTGCTCGGTCATCCCCGGCCGCAAGCGCAAGGACACCACCCGGGGGACGTACACGATCACGGGCCGGGCGGTGTTCTACCCCACGGCCGTCGCGCCCGCGGACCTGGGATTCGCACCGGGCGGCGCCCCGCCGGCGGGCGGCTTGTTCAGCACGCTGGCCGACCCGACGGCGGCCATCGCGGGGCAGGGGCTGGCCGCTTCCGGGCGGCCGGTCGACTGCCGGGTGCAGGTCGCCTGGGACAGCTCGCAGGACGACAGGTACAGCGTCGTGACGATGAGCTGAGCCGCGGCGGTCCGGTCAGCCCTCGACCAGCAGCACCTCCAGGGTGCGCGGGCCGTGCACGCCCTCGACCCGGTCGAGCTCGATGTCGCTGGTCGCGGACGGCCCGGAGATCCAGGTCTGCGGGCGGGCCGGGTCGAGCCGGGGCAGTGCGAGCGGCACGGAGGCGACGACCTGCCCGGGTGTCCGGACGACGCACACGTGGTGGTCCGGGACGAGGGTGAGCAGCCGCCGCCCCTGGCCCGGCCCGGCGTCCAGCACGATCGTCCCGGTCTCGGCGATCGCGAGCGCGCAGCCGGTGACGACGCTGTCCACGGCGTCGAGCCGGGCGGCGGTGAGCGTGCCGTCGTCGGGGACGGCCGTGACGGCGGTGGCACTGAGCCAGGCGGGCGGCAGGCCGTGCGGCACGGCGACCGTGCGGCTGCCGCGTTCTGCCAGCAACCGGGCCAGGACGGCGGGCAGTTCGGCCTCGGTGCAGCGGTGCACCCGGGCCCGGTAGTCGGCCAGGTTGTGGTGCAGCAGGTCGAGCAGGGCCGCCGGACCGTCCGGACTGTGCGTACGCAGGTAGTCCCGGGCGACCGGCTCCTCCGCTGCCCGGTCCCGATCGGGGCCCCGGTCCGGGCCAGGGGCAGGGCCAGGGTCAGGGTCGGGGTCGGCGAGTGCGGCGCGGATCCGGGCGAGGATGAACTCCCGTGCGGTCATGAGCGGTTCCTTCGCCACCAGTCGCGGAACGGTGCGGCGGGCACCTCCGGGAGGTCCCGGGTGTCGGTCCAGGCCCGGCCCGGGCCGGGCAGCCGGCGCGGGTGCAGCGCGCGGGTGCGCCCGGCGAGCCGCTCGGCGGCCGCGAGCGCCGCCGGGTGGTCGAGCACGTACCCGGCGGCCGCGATCGCGGCCCGCTCCAGCGGGTGTCCGCCCTGCTCGGCGACCCGCTCGCGCAGGTGCACCAGCACCTCGGGGATGTCGATCGCCACCGGGCAGACCTGGTAGCAGGCCCCGCAGAGCGAGGAGGCGTACGGCAGCGAGGCGTCCAAGGGGCTGGTGGTGCCGCGCAGTTGGGGTGTCAGGATGGCGCCGATCGGGCCCGGGTAGACCGAGCCGTAGGCGTGGCCGCCGGCCCGCTCGTACACCGGGCAGACGTTGAGGCAGGCCGAGCAGCGGATGCAGCGCAGCGCCTGGCGGCCGACCTGGTCGGCGAGCGCGGCGGTGCGCCCGTTGTCGAGCAGCACGAGGTGGAAGGCGGACGGGCCGTCGCCTTCCGTGGTGCCGGTCCACAGCGAGGTGTACGGGTTCATCCGCTCGGCGGTGGAGGAGCGGGGGAGCAGTTGCAGGAAGACCTCCAGGTCCTGCCAGGTCGGCACGACCTTCTCGATCCCGACGACGGAGATCAGCGTGCGCGGCAGGGTGAGGCACATCCGGCCGTTGCCCTCGGACTCGACGACCACCAGGGTGCCGGTCTCGGCGACCATGAAGTTGGCGCCGGAGACCGCGACCCGGGCGCGCAGGAACTTCTCCCGCAGGTGCAGCCGGGCCGCTTCGGCGAGTTCGGCGGGGGAGTCGGTCAGGCCCTCGGGCGCGGGGCGGCCCCAGGCGGCCATCCGTTCGGCGAAGATCTCCCGGATCTCGGCGCGGTTGCGGTGGATCGCGGGCACCAGGATGTGCGAGGGCCGGTCGTCGCCCAACTGCACGATGAGCTCGGCGAGATCGGTCTCGTAGGCGGTGATCCCCTCGGCGGCGAGCGCCTCGTTGAGTCCGATCTCCTGGGTGGCCATCGACTTGACCTTGACGACCTCCGTTTCGCCGGTGGCGCGGACCAGGTCGGCGACGATCCGGTTGGCCTCCTCGGCGTCGGCCGCCCAGTGCACGATGCCGCCGGCCGCGGTGACGGCCTCCTCCAACTGGACGAGGTAGCGGTCGAGATGGCGCAGCGTGTGGTCCTTGATCGCCTTGCCGGCGGCGCGCAGTTCGGCCCAGTCGTCGAGTTCGGCGACGGCGCGGGCCCGCTTGTCCCGGATGGTGTGGGTGGCGTGCCGCAGGTTGGCGCGCAGCCGCTCGTCCTGGACGGCCTCCGCTGCGGCCTGCGGGAAGGTCGCCTGCGCAGAGGTCGCCTGCGGGAAGGCGGGCATGCCGAGGAAGGTGCCGGTCATGCGGGCCTCCACGGGTGTTCCTCGGTGCTGGCGAGGATCTCCGCCAGGTGCAGCGGGCGCAGTGCCGCGCCCCGGCGGCGCAGCGTGCCGCCGAGGTGCAGTAGACAGGAGTTGTCGGCGCCGCACAGGACTTGGGCGCCGGTGCCGAGCGCGTGGGCGATCTTGTCCTCGGCCATGGCCGCCGAGACGGCCGCGTTCTTGACGGCGAAGGTGCCGCCGAAGCCGCAGCACTCCTCGGCGCCGGGCAGTTCGACCAGTTCCAGTTCCCGGACGGCGCGCAGCAGCCGCAGCGGCCGTTCGCCGAGGCCGAGCACCCGCAGGCCGTGGCAGGAGGGGTGGTAGGTGACGGTGTGCGGGAAGTGCGCGCCGACGTCCTCGACGCCGAGCACATCGGTGAGGAACTCGGTCAGTTCGTGCACCCGGGGCGTCAACGAGGCTGCCATGGAGTCGAGTTCGCCGCCCCGGCCGTCGGCGGCGGCCCGGGCTCCGATCCGCGGGTAGTTGTCCCGGACCATGGCCACGCACGATCCGGAGGGCGTCACCACGTGCTCGTACCCGGCGAAGGCCCGTGCGGTGCGCCGCAGCAGCGGCTCGCACGCCTGCCGGTAGCCGGTGTTGTACTGCGGCTGCCCGCAGCAGGTCTGCCCGGCGGGGAAGTCCACGGTCACGCCGAGGCGTTCGAGCAGCCGGACGGTGGCGACCGCCGTGGCGGGGAACAGCGCGTCGTTGACGCAGGTGGCGAACAGTGCGACCCGCATCGGCCCTCCTTTCGTCCGGCGACACCGGCCGGCCCGCTCGTGATCGTACCGAGCGGGCCGGGGGATGTCGGGGACCTCAGGGGGTCTCAGGCGAGCCAGAGGTCGGGGCCGAACACCTCGTAGTGGATGTCCGCCGCCGGGACGCCCGCCGTGAGGAGCTGCTCGCGGACGGCGCGCAGGAAGGGCAGCGGGCCGCACAGGTAGGCGGTGGTGCCGGCCGGGACGTCGACGGTGGAGAGGTCGACCAGGCCGGTGCGCTCGGCGGGCCAGTCGCCGAGCGGCCGCGCGGTGAAGACGGTGGGGGGGGGGGTGGGCAGCGTGGGGGGGTGGGGGGGGGGGTGGGCGCGGGAGGCGGGGGGGGTCTGGGGGCGGGGGCCCCGC
>NZ_JBHWIR010000039.1:0-26438 GCF_042731835.1 Kitasatospora sp. NPDC059817
ACCGAACCGGTGGGGCGGGCCGCGGCGTTCGTGCGGGTGGGGGCCCTGCGGGGGCTCGGCGGCGGGGGCGCGGTCCGGAGCAGCGGCCGGGGCGGGGGAGAATGCCCCCCGTACGAAGTACAGGGCGGCGGAAGGCGGCAGGTCCAGTGGAACCTCGGATCATCGGCAGCAGCACGGACGAGCACCTCGCGGACCCCTTCGGGAGCGCCGCGCTGCGCCGGCGGGTGCTGGACGCCTGGGCCGCCTCGCCGGCCCGGTTCCGGGAGGACGCCAACGCCGAGGAGGAACTCGCGCTCGGCGGCTACCGCGACCGCCTGGTCGTCGAGTTGGCGCAGAACGCGGCCGACGCCGCGGTCCGGGCCGGGCACGGTCCCGGCCGGCTGCGGCTCACCCTCGCCGACGGCGTGCTCGCCGCCGCCAACACCGGAGCCCCGCTGGACGCGGCCGCCGTCGAGTCGCTGTCCACCCTGCGCGCCTCCTCCAAGCGCGGTGAGACGCCCGCCGTCGGCCGGTTCGGCGTCGGCTTCGCCGCCGTGCTCGCCGTCACCGACGAGCCCGCCGTGCTCGGCGCCGCCGGCGGGGTGCGCTGGTCGCTCGGCGAGGCCCGCTCGCTGGCCCAGGCGCAGCCCGCGCTGGCCGAGGAACTGCGCCGCCGGGACGGCCACGTGCCGCTGCTGCGGCTGCCGTTCGCCGCGGAGGGCCCGGCCCCCGAGGGCTACGACACGGTGGTCGTGCTGCCGCTGCGGGACGCCGCCGCCGAGGACCTGACCCGCCGTCTGCTCGCCGGCATCGACGACGCGCTGCTGCTCACCCTGCCCGGCCTCGCCGAGGTCGTGGTGGAGACCCCGGAGGGCACCCGGACGCTCACCCGCGCCGCCGCCGAGCCCCGCCCGGACGGCGTCACCGAGGTCACCGTCACCGACGACGCGGACGGCCGGCCGCGGCGGACCCGCTGGCAGACCGCCGGCGCCACCGGCACCCTGGCCGCCGAGCTGCTCGCCGACCGCCCCACCGAGGAGCGCGCCCGCCCGTACTGGACGGTCACCTGGGCCGTCCCGGTCGCCGCCGACGGCACCCCGCAGGCGCCCGGCATCGCGCCGGTGCTGCACGCGCCCACCCCCAGCGACGAGCCGATCGGCCTGCCCGCGCTGCTCATCGCCTCCTACCCGCTGGACTCCACCCGCCGGCACGTCGCCCCCGGCGCGCTCGCCGACTTCCTCCCCGCGCGCGCCGCCGACAGCTACGCCGACCTGCTGCGCGCCCGCGGCGCCGACCTCGGCTCGCTCGGCCTCGTCCCCGGGCCGCTCGGCCAGGGCGCGCTCGACAACGCGCTCCGCGCGGCCGTCCTCTCCCGGCTGCCCGGCACGCCGTTCCTGCCGCACCCGGCGCCGGTCGAGGCGGGCACGCCCGCGCTGCGCCCCCGGGACGCCACCCTGCTGGAGGGGGCGGACGGCTCGGTGGTCGAGGCGCTGGCGCCGATCTTCCCCGGGCTGCTGCCGGCCGGGCTGGAGCGCCGTACCGAGCTGCGGGTGCTGAACGTGCGCCGGGTGCCGCTGGCCGACGTGGTCGACCAGCTCGGCGGCCTGGACCGCGAGCCCGCCTGGTGGCGCAACCTGTACGCGGCGCTCGGTGCCGCAGACCCGGAGGCGCTCGGCGCGCTGCCCGTCCCGCTCGCCGACGGCCGGACCATCACCGGGCCCCGGCGCGTCCTGCTGCCCTCCGAGGACGCCGACTGGGCGGCCTTCCCCGGCTACCCCGAGTCGCTGGCCGACGCGCTCGCCGCCCTCGACCTGCGGCTCGCCCACCCCGAGGCGGCCCACCCGCTGCTCGCCAAGCTCGGCGCCGGCACCGCCACCCCGGCCGGGGTGCTCGACACCCCCGAGGTGCGGGCCGCCGTCGCCCGCTCCTACCAGGTGGCCGAGGACGACGTCGAGGCCGCGCTCGAACTGGCGGACGCTGTCCTGGCGTTGGTCAAGGTCGCGGGCCCGGCCGCCGGCGAGCACCGCTGGCTGGCCCGGCTGGCCCTGCTCGACGACGAGGGCGAGCCCGCCCGCGCCGGTGAACTCGTCCTGCCCGGCAGCCCGTTCGCGGCTCTCGCCCGCGAGGAGGACGCCGGCTGGGTGGACGACGAGCTGCTGGAGCGCTGGGGCCCGGAGGTGCTCACCGCCGTCGGCGTGCTCGCCGACTTCGTCCTCGTCCGCGCCGAGGACGTGGTGCTCGACCCGGACGACCTGGAGCGGCTCGACCCCACCGCGCCCGCCGACCGCGCGGCCGGCGGCCACCCCACCGGGCTGCTCGACGAGGCGCCCGACGGCCTCGCCGACTGGGCCGAGGACGCCCTCGAAGCCCTGCAGGCCGACGACGTCGCGGGCGTCCCGCCGGTGGCCGCGGAACTGCTGGCCGTCCGCGACCTCGACCTGGTCGACGACGACGCCTGGCCCGAGGCGCTCGCCGCGCTCTCCCGCCCGCCGTACCGGGACGCCGTCGTCAACCCCGTCCGCACCCTGCTGCCGGACGGCTCCTACACCGACCTGCCGCCGTACACCGCCTGGTGGCTGCGCGACCACCCGGTGCTGGACGGCCGCGAGCCCGCCGGACTGCGCGCCGCCGGTGCCGACCCGCTGCTGCGCGGCCTCTACGACGAGGCCCGGACGACCCTGGACGAGCAGTTCCTGCACGCGCTCGGGGTGCGCACCACGCTGGCCGCGCTGCTCGCCGAACCGCACGGCCCGGACGAGGTGCTGGACCGGCTCACCGATCCGGCCTCCGACCTCGGCCACCGCCAACTGCACGGCCTGCACAGCGCGTTGGCGCGGGTCGAGATCGAGCGGATCGAACCGGTCGACGTGGTGCGGGCGCTGCCGCCGCTCGACCCGGACACCGGCCGCCGGCCGGCCCACACGGTGGTCGTCGACTCCTCCAGGGCGGTCGTCGCCGACGCGCCCGACCTCGTCCAGCTCCTGCACCCGTACCCGCTGGTGCCGGTCGCCCCGGCGCTCGCCGCCGACCTCGCCGAGCGGCTGCACGTCTCGCTCGCCAGTGAGGTGGCGGGCGGGCGGGTGCTCTCCGAGGGCGTGCTGCACCGGGTCCCCGCCGTGGTGCGGGAGCTGCTGCCCGGCTGCCCGGTCGCCTACGAGGAGCACGAGGAGCTGCTGGTGGTCGGCCCGGACGGCGACGACGCCGCCGTGGACTGGCGTTGGGACGTCGAGGCGGACGCCCCGGAGGCGCCCTACGACCCGGACGCGGCCGAGGCCGCCGACGAGGACGACGAGTTCGAGCTCCCGCCGGTGCCCGGGCTGCTGCACGCGGCCACCCCGGAGGGCCTGGCGGCCGGGCTCGCCTGGTCGGTCGGGCAGTGGCACCGGCGGTTCGAGGTGCTGGCCGTGCTCACCGATCCGGACCGGGCGTACGAACTGTCCGCGGCGCGGGACTTCGAGGGCTGAGCGCTCAGCGGGCCCGCCCACGGCGCTTGAGCCGCAGGTAGACGACGGTGGTGGTGGCCAGCCAGACGGCCGCCACCAGGGCCTTCACGGCCGTCGGCACCCACGGCAGCGCCGGGGCGGTCACCTCGCCGGCGTTCGTCAGCCAGCGGCCGCCGACCAGGACCAGGACCGTCAGTCCGGCCGCCAGCAGGCCGGCCAGGAAGGCGGTGAACGCCTCCACCTGCCCGGTCTCGCGCTCGGTTTCCCCACCCGTGTGGGCCATGTCGGCACCCCCTTCCGCGATCGATCATCCAGGCTGCGGGCCGGGGGTGCCAGGGCCTCACTCCATCCCGCGGCGCTTCATGAAGCGCCAGGCGATCTCCAGGGCCAGGCCGCAGACCACCGCGATACCGACGCCGACCAGGGGGTCGCGGGTGCCCACCAGCGAGAGCTGGAAGAACTCCGCCAGCCAGGGCACCAGCAGGACCAGGGCGAAGGCGCCGCCCATGGTGCCGATCAGCAGCAGGCGCCACCAGTTGTAGGGGCGGGCGACGATGGCGAGCACCCAGATGGCGATCAGGAAGAGCGTCAGGGTGGCAACGCTGGTGTCGGCCTTGAGGTCGGTCGCGTGGTCGGAGCGGGCCAGCGCGTAGGCGACGAAGGTGCCGGTGCCGGCGATGACGCCGCCCGGCACGGCGAGCCGCAGGACGCGCTTCACGAAGCCGGTGCGGGCCCGCTCGTTGTTGGGGGCGAGGGCGAGGAAGAAGGCCGGGATGCCGATGGTGAGGGTGGAGAGCACGGTGGAGTGCCGGGGCAGGAACGGGTACGGCGAGTGGGTGAAGATCACCAGCAGGGCCAGCAGGACCGAGTAGACCGTCTTCACCAGGAACAGGCCCGCGACCCGCTCGATGTTGCCGATCACCCGGCGGCCCTCGGCGACCACCGAGGGCAGGGTGGCGAAGGAGTCGTTGAGCAGCACGATCTGGGCGACCGCCTTGGTGGCGTCGCTGCCGGTGCCCATCGCCACGCCGATGTCGGCGTCCTTGAGCGCGAGCACGTCGTTGACGCCGTCTCCGGTCATCGCCACGGTGTGTCCGCGGGACTGCAGGGCGGCGACCAGCTGGCGCTTCTGCTGCGGGGTGACCCGGCCGAAGACGGTGGTCCGTTCGGCCGTGTCGGCGAGGGCGTCCGGTTCGGCGGGCAGCGTCCGGGCGTCCAGCGGGTGGTCGGCGCCGGGCAGACCGAGATGGCTGGCGACCGCGCCGACCGAGACCGCGGCGTCGCCGGAGATGACCTTGGCCTGCACCTGCTGGCCCTCGAAGTAGCGCAGGGTGGCGGCGGCGTCGTGGCGCAGCCGCTGCTGAAGTACCACCAGGGCGAGCGGGGCGAGCCCGTCGGCCGGGTCGGGGGAGTCCAGCGGGGTGGGGGTGCGGCCGAGCAGCAGCACCCGCAGGCCCTTGGCGCCCAGCTCGTCGACCTCGGTGAGCGCCGGGTGCCCGGCGGGCAGCAGCACGTCGGGGGCGCCGAGCAGCCAGCTGGCCTCGCCGCCCTGCGGCTCCAGCAGCTGCACGCCGCTCCACTTGCGGGCGGAGGAGAACGGCATCGCCTCGATCACCCGCCAGCCGTCGGCGGCCGGGGAGCCGCCGGCCCCCGGGGCGCCGCCGTCGCCGCGCCCGTAGGCGTCGATGACCGCCTGCATGGAGGGGTTGGGGCGGGCGTCGGCGCCGGCCATCACGCCGAGCGCGTGCTTGATGGTGTCCGGGTCGGGGGCGCCGGGCTCGCCGTCGGAGAGGACCCGCAGGTCGACGACGTCCATGCCGCCCTCGGTGAGGGTGCCGGTCTTGTCCAGGCAGACGGTGTCGACCCGGGCCAGGCCCTCGATCGCCGGGAGCTCCTGGACCAGGCACTGCTTGCGGCCCAGCCGGATCACGCCGATCGCGAAGGCGACCGAGGTCAGCAGGACCAGTCCCTCGGGGACCATCGGTACGATCCCGGCCACCATCCGGCGTACGGCCTCGCGCCAGTCGCGGCCCTCGACGGCCAGCTGGCTGATGATCAGGCCGATGGCGGTGGGGATCAGCAGGTAGGTGATGAAGCGCAGGATGCTGTTGATGCCGCTGCGCAGCTCCGACTTCACCAGGGTGAACCGGCTGGCCTCCTCGGCGAGCTGCGCCGCGTACGCCTCGCGGCCGACCCTGGTGGCGGTGAACGCGCCCGCGCCGGCCACCACGAAGCTGCCGGACATGACCTGGTCGCCGGGCTGTTTGAGGACGGGGTCGGGCTCGCCGGTGAGCAGCGACTCGTCGATCTCCAGGCCGTCCGCCTCGGTGACCTCGCCGTCGACGATCACCTTGTCGCCGATGCCGAGCAGCACTGTGTCGTCGAGCACGATCTCGGCGACGGAGATCTGTTCGACGGTGCCGTCCCGGCGGACCTCGGGGCGGGCCTCGCCGATCAGGGCCAGGCTGTCCAGGGTCTTCTTGGCGCGCAGCTCCTGGATGATGCCGATCGCCGTGTTGGCGACGATGACCAGGCCGAACAGGCCGTCCTGGAGCGGGCCGACGATCAGGATGATCCCGAACATCACGCCGATGATCGCGTTGAAGCGGGTGAAGACGTTGGCCCGGACGATCTCCTTGGCGGAGCGGCTGGACCGTACGGGGACGTCGTTGACCTGTCCGCGCGCGACGCGTTCGGCCACCTCGGCGGAGGTCAGCCCGCCGCGTCGGCCGGGCAGCAGCCCGAGGGGGTGCGCACCGTCGGGGCGGTCGGCGTCGCCGGGCTGCTCTTCCGCGGGGTGGGCAGGCTGCGTCATGGCACCGACTCTACGGGTGCCTTATGTCCGGTGCGTGCTACTAAAGGACTATTCAGTCCGACTGGGTGGCCGGGTCCTGGCCGTCGTCTCCGGCCGCCCGGTTCGCGGTCTCGGCGGCGCGGTCGCGGGCGATGGCGTCCCGTCGGGCGCGGCAGTACCAGAGGCCGATCAGGCCGAGCAGGCCGCCGGAGAGGCAGATCCACGGCCAGGTGCCGTGGCCGTGGTCGGAGAGGGTGCCCTGGAAGGGGAGCAGGGCCAGGAAGGCGACGAACCACAGCACCGTGCCGCCGCCGACGATGGCGACGTCGTTGGCCTCCAGCGGAGGGGGCGAGGGGTGCAGCGGCGTCTTGGGCATGGGGCCTAGCGTACGGTGCGGCGGCAGACCCGCAGGGGCCCTCTGGTTTCTACGCGCGAAGATAGCGCGTGTGCGATCGGGAAACCATACTGAAAGTTCCCCGCCCGGCCACCGTCGCCCCGGGCGTCCCCCCCTCCTCAGCTCCCCCACAGAGGACGCACGCATGCCTGTGGTCCAGCCGACCACCGAGTCGCCCGAACCCGCCTCCAGCGCCCCCAAGCCCCCCGCCGGCGCCCTGGACCGCTACTTCCGGATCAGCGAGCGCGGCTCCACCCTGCCGCGCGAGATCCGCGGCGGCGTCGCCACCTTCTTCACCATGGCGTACATCCTGGTGCTCAACCCGATCATCCTGGGCAGCGCCACGGACATGACCGGGGCCCACCTGGACAGCGCCCAGCTGGTCACCGCCACCGCCCTCACCGCAGGTCTCACCACCCTGCTGATGGGCGTGATCGGCAACGTCCCGATCGGCCTGGCCGCCGGCCTCGGCGTCAACACCATCGTGGCGCTCCAGCTCGCCCCCAAGATGACCTGGCCGGACGCCATGGGCATGGTCGTGCTGGCCGGCTTCGCGATCATGCTGCTGGTCGCCACCGGCCTGCGCGAGCGGGTCATGAACGCCGTGCCGCTCGGGCTGCGCAAGGCCATCGCGATCGGTATCGGCCTGTTCATCGCCCTCGTCGGCCTGGTCGACTCCGGCTTCGTCAGCCGCATGCCGGACGCCGCGCACACCACCGTCCCGCTGCAGCTCGGCGGCAGCGGGCACCTGCTCGGCTGGCCGGTGCTGATCTTCGTGTTCGGCCTGCTGCTCACCCTCGTCCTGCTGATCCGCAAGGTGCCCGGCGCCATCCTGATCAGCATCGTGGTCAGCACCGCGCTCGCCGTGGTGATCGACAAGCTCGTCGACGTCCCGGCGCTCAAGTGGGGCCTGACCGTCCCGGCCTGGCCGGGCAACCCGGTCGCCGCCCCGGACTTCGGCCTGGTCGGCAAGGTCAGCCTGTTCGGCGGCTTCGAGAAGGTCGGCGTGCTGACCGGCGTGCTGTTCGTCTTCACCGTGCTGATGTCCTGCTTCTTCGACGCGATGGGCACCATCCTCGGCGTCGCCGACGAGGCCCACCTGCTCGACGAGAACGGCGACCTGCCCGGCATCAACAAGATCCTGATGGTCGACGGCATCGCCACCGCGGCCGGCGGCGCCACCTCCGCCTCCGCGAACACCTGCTTCGTGGAGTCCACCGCCGGTGTCGGCGAGGGCGCCCGGACCGGCTTCGCCTCGATCGTCACCGGCCTGCTCTTCGTGGTCGCGCTCTTCCTCACGCCGCTCGCCACCATGGTCCCGGCCCAGGCCGCGACCCCGGCCCTGGTCACCGTCGGCTTCCTGATCCTGGCGGGCTCGATCAAGGAGATCGACTGGTCGGACCACACCATCGCGATCCCGGCCTTCCTGACGATCGTGATGATGCCGTTCACCTACAGCATCACCAACGGCATCGGCTTCGGCTTCATCGCCTTCTGCGTCCTGCGCCTGGCCGCCGGGCGCGGGCGCAGCGTGCCCGTCCCGCTGTACGCGGTGGCGTCGGTGTTCGCCTTCTACTACCTGATGCCGGCCCTCGGCCTGCTCTGACGCCGTACCGCTCCACCGGCGGCCCCGTCCTGTCCCCCTCCGGGGAAGGGCGGGGCCGCCGTCGTTCCCGGGGGCGCCTGCCCCGGGCCGGCGGTCAGTGAACGCAGAACTCATTGCCCTCGGGATCGGCCATGAGTGTCCAAGCGCCGCCGGGCTCCTCGACGTCGTTCAGCACGGTGGCGCCGAGCGCCTGGAGGCGGGCGACGGTGGACTCGCGCTCGCCCGGGCCCGGGTGCACGTCGAGGTGGAGGCGGTTCTTGCCGTGCTTCGGCTCGGGGACGGCCTGGAAGAGCAGGCGGCGGCCCAGGCCGGTGCCGGTGGCGGGGTCGTACGGGTCCTCGGGGTGGCGGACGGCGGCGAGGGTGCGCCAGGCGGGGTGGCCGTCGACCTCGGTGACGGCGTCCGGGGTGACGGCACCGGCGTCGAGCAGGCGGGTGATCAGGGCGCTGTGCTCCTCAAGGGCGTGGTCGAGGGCGGCGGCCCAGAAGGCGGCCAGGCGGTTCGGGTCGGCGCAGTCGATGACGAGCTTCCAGTGCAGCGGCATGCAACCGGTTGTACCGGTTGCGAGGGCGGTTCGGCGATCACCGCCGGGAAAATGTCAAAAAGGGGCCTGTGTAGCGAAGTTGACGGAGGGAATACTGCCTGGACGGACACGGGGAGGGGGCTCGACCGATGGTGCAACAGGATCCGCCCGGGGGAGACGAGGCGAAGCTGCTGCCGGAGCTGTTCTGGACGGCGGACAAGGCCTCGCTGGACGGCCAGCGCGAGACGCTGCGCTGGTACCGCGGACTGATCGCCATGCTGGTGATCGCCGCCGTGATCGGCTCGTTCCCCGGGCCGAAGGACCGCGGCTCCTTCGACAGCGTGCCGCTGTACTCGGTGGGCGCCTTCCTGATCGCCGGCTACTTCTGGTCCCGGCTGCGCCGCAGCAACCCGCAGGGGCGCTGGTACGAGGCCCGGGCGGCGGCCGAGTCGGTCAAGACGCTGGCCTGGAAGTACACCGTCCGGGCCCGGCCGTTCGACGGCGAGGCGGAGTCCGCGGACGTGGACCGCGGCTACCTGCTCCAGGTCGAGGACGTGCTGCGGGCCTTCGAGGACCCGGAGATCGTGCCGCCCGGCACCGTCCCCGAGATCACCCCGGAGATGCGGCGGATGCGGGCCGGCAGCCTGACCACCCGCCGCATGCTCTACCTGCGCACCCGGGTCGAGGGCCAGCGCACCTGGTACCGCGCCCGAGCCGAGGCGTGCGAGACGCAGGCGGTGTCCTGGGGGCTCGGCATCGCGGCGCTGATCATCATCGGCGCGGCGGCGGCCGTCGCCCAGGCCACCGGCGCCCTCCAGGTGCACGTCTTCGGCGCCAGCTCGGCCGCGGCCGCCGCCGTCATCGCCTGGACCCAGCTCAAGCAGTTGCGCCCGCTGGCCGCCGCCTACCAGCTGGCCGCGCGCGAACTGGAGAACGTCGGCAACCAGCTCTCCGACCTCGACCTCAAGACGCCGGACGCCGAGGCGCGCTGGGCCCGGATGGCCGCCGAGGCGGAGGACGCGGTGTCCCGCGAGCACACCACCTGGCGGGCCCGCCGGGCGTTTCCGCGGTAGCGGCCGGGGTCGTCGACGCCGGGGAGCGGCCGGGGCCGTCGACGCCGGGGAGCGGCCGGGGCCGTCAATGCCGGGGAGCGGCCGGGCCGGTCGATGCCGGCGGGCGGCCGCGGCCGTCAACTCCGGGGAGGGGCTGGGGAGATCCGGCGAAGCGGACGCCACGCCGGGCGCACAGGTGTGCGGAGTGCGTGAGGGTCGGGCGGGAAGGCGTAGAACGTAATCATTACGTGTCCATGCCCTGGTTTCATCGCCTGCGCGCGACCCCAGTCCCTGTCCGGAGGCCCTCTTGCGCATTCTCCTGATCGCCAGCGCGTTCAACAGCCTGACCCAGCGCGTCCACACCGAGCTGCGCGGGCGCGGCCACCAGGTCGCCGTCCAACTCGCCCTCGGCGACGAGGTGATGAGGACGGCGGTGGACCGTACCGACCCCGAGCTGATCATCTGTCCGATGCTCACCAAGGCCGTCCCGCAGGACATCTGGTCCACCCGGACCGTCCTGATCGTGCACCCCGGGCCCCAGGGCGACCGCGGCCCCTCCTCGCTCGACTGGGCGATCACCGAGGGGGCGGACCGCTGGGGCGTGACCGTCCTCCAGGCCGTCGAGGAGATGGACGCCGGCGACATCTGGGCGTCCGTCGAGTTCCCCGTCACCGACTGCGGCAAGAGCGAGCTGTACCGGGGCGAGGTCGCCGACGCGGCCGTCGAGGCCGTCCTGCTCGCCGTCCAGCGCTTCGAGGGCGGGCTGTTCACCCCCGAACCGCTCGACTACGACCGGCCGGACGTCCACGGCAGGCTGCGGCCCCTCCTGCGGCAGGACGCGCGCCGGATCGACTGGGCCGCCGACGACACCGCCACCGTGCTGCGCAAGCTCCGCGCCGCCGACTCCCAACCCGGCGTGCTCGACGAGCTGTTCGGGCGCGAGTACTTCCTGCACGGCGGCCACCCCGAGGACGAGCTGCGCGGCCCGGTGCCCGGCGCCGTGCTCGCCACCCGCGACGGCGCGATCTGCCGCGCCACCGTGGACGGCGCGGTCTGGATCCCCCAGCTGCGCCCGCGCCGCACCCCGGGCGGGCCCGCCACGTTCAAGCAGCCGGCCGCGACGGTGCTCGCCGGCCTGCTGCACCGGGTCCGCGAAGTCCCGGTGACACCGACCTCGGCGGCCCGCCGGGAGACCTGGTCGGAGCTGCGCTACCGCGAGGAGGGCGACGTCGGCTACCTCGAATTCGCCTACGCGGGCGGGGCGATGAGCACCGGGCAGTGCCGCCGGCTGCTCGCCGCCTACCGCGAGGCCGCCGACCGGCCCACCTCGGTGCTGGTGCTCGGGGCGCCCCGGGACTTCTACTCCAACGGGATCCACCTCAACGTCATCGAGGGCGCGGCCTTCCCCGCGCTGGAGTCCTGGGAGAACATCAATGCGATGGACGACCTGGTCCACGCGGTCCTCACCACGACCGACAAGCTCACCGTCGCCGCCCTGGCCGGGAACGCGGCGGCCGGCGGCCTGATGGCGGCCCTCGCCGCCGACGAGGTGTGGTGCAGGGAGTCGGCGGTGCTCAACCCGCACTACCGGCTGATGGGCCTCTACGGCTCCGAGTACTGGACGTACACCCTGCCGCGCCGGGTCGGCGACGAGCAGGCCGCGCGGCTGACCACCGAGGCGCTGCCGGTCGGCGCCGAACACGCGTGCCGGATCGGCCTGGTGGACCGCACCTGCGGCGGGGACGCGGCCGCCTTCCGGCGCTGGGTGGTCCGGGAGGCCGCCGCGCTCGGCGCCTCGCCCGAACTCACCGGGCGGCTGGTCGACAAGAAGCGCCGTCGGTCCGCCGACGAGGAGGCGAAGCCGCTGGCCGAGTACCGGGCGGAGGAACTGCGGCGGATGCACGCCAACTTCTACCGGGCGGGCGAGCCGTACCACGCGCTGCGGCGGGACTTCGTGCACAAGGTCTGCCCGGTGGCCACGCCCGTGCACCTGACCGGGCTGCTGGGGCGGCCGGAGTGAGCGGGCGGCGTCGGCCGGAGTGAGCCGAGGGCGTCCGGCTGGGGTGGGGGACCCGGTCGGACGCCCTCGGGGCTTGGGGGGGACTGGGAGACGGGGGGCTTCGGGGGCTTCAGGGGCTTCGGGGCCTTGGGGCCCGCCCGGCTCAGCGCCTGGTGCCGGCCTCGTCCCGCTGCCGCCGCTGGCGCGGGACCAGTGGGACCAGCGGGGCCGCCGGGCCGAGCAGGAGCGGCTGCGTGGTGCTGCGGCTCGGTGAGACCGCGAAGGCCAGCGAGCCGAAGAAGACGTAGCAGCCGAGCCCGACCCCGAGCGGGAAGATGAACTGCAGCGCCATCACGCCGCCCTGGGTGGAGTGCGAGTAGTCGAGCCGCACCGAGAGCGCCGCCATGCCGGTGTAGTGCATCGCGCACACCGCCACGCCCATGACCGGCGCGGCCGCCAGGACGGCGAGCGTGCCGCGGATGTTCAGGGTGGCCCAGAGCGCGGCGGTGGCCGCGAACACGGCGATGGCGACGGACAGCCAGACCGTGAGCCGGTCGTAGTCGAGGTGGCCGGGCAGGACCATCGCGGCCATCCCGAGGTAGTGCATCGCCGCGACCCCGAGGCCGGTGGTCAGCCCGCCGGCCAGCAGGGACAGGACGGGGCGGCGGCTGTACCCGACGGTGAACAGGCCGATGCCGACGACGGCGATGGCGACCAGCAGGCTGAGCACGGTCAGCCCGGGCCGGTAGCTGATCTCGACCCCGGTGACGGAGAAGCCGAGCATCGCGATGAAGTGCATGGACCAGATCCCGGCGCCGAGCGAGGTCGAGGCGAAGAGCAGCCAGACCACCCTGGTCCGGCCCTGCGAGACGAGTGCCCAGCGGGCGCTGCGCAGGGCGACGAAGGCGCCGAGGCAGGCGACGAAGTACGAGACCGCCGGTGTCACCCAGCCGTGGTCGGCATGATGGATCTCACCCAAGAGAGCTCCCAGGACGGATGCGGGGGAGGAAGGGCGCCAGGCCTCGGGCGGACACGGATGGTCGGGAAGGAACGCGGCAACGGGCGCGGGAACGGCGCCGCCGAAGGGAGACCTGGCGTGTGGTGCCCCTGACAACGGGGGACAGTAGCCACTACCGGACGGTCGCACAAGGTTCGCGCTTTTCGTGAAGTCCCAGGTCAGGATGGACCTTTACGCGGCCTGCATGATCTTGGCACCAACTCCTGACACCGCCTGCGCACGGCACCCGGTCGGTTCGTCCGTTACTCCGGGTTCGTCACCTCGGGCTCGTCGCTCCGGGTTCGTCACTCCAGTGGGGCTAGCCCGAACGGGTGGCCGGCTGGGTCGATCAGCACCTTGAGCGTCCGGCCGTGCTGGTACGTCGGCTCGGTCGCGCCGAGTGCGAGCGCCTTCGCGATGGCCTCGTCCAGGTCGTCCACGTAGAAGTCCAGGTGGAAGTGCTTGCCGCCGTCCGGCTCCGTCCACGGCTCCGGCCGGTAGCCCGAGACCCGGCCGAAGCCCAGCGGGCTGCCGCCCTCCGGGTTGTCCAGGATCGCGAACTGCTCGTCCAGGTGGCGGCTCTCCCAGCCCAGCAGCTCGCCGTAGAACCCGGCCAGCGCGATCGGGTCGGCGCAGTCGATGGTGACCATGGCGAGGCGGGCGAAGCCGGTGTCGCCCGGCGCGGCGGCGAGGCCGGAGGGGAGGCCGGAGGCGGGGTCGGCGGCGAGGTCGGACATGTCTGGTCGGCCCTTCCAGTCGAGATCATTCGAGACCCAGCACCAGCATCGCACCGGGCCGATCTTCCGGCGCGCGGTGAACGGACGGGGCCGGCGGGGTGGAATGGGAACGCATTTTCCTTAGCGAGAGTAATGACGTAAGCTAAAGAACATGCCCGAGATGTCCGAGCAGGACCTCGCAGCGATCAATCAGCTGCGATCGTCCACGATGCGCCTCTCCCGTCGACTCAAACACCAGCGGGTCGAGGAGTCGCTGAGCCCCACCGAGATGGGGGTGCTCGGCACCCTCGCCAGATGCGGAAAGGCGACACCGGGTGAGCTCGCCCGGAAGGAGCACGTGCAGCCGCCCTCCATGACCAGGATCGTCGCGATGCTGGAGGAGAAGGGGCTGGTGCGGCGCGAGCCGCACCCCGAGGACCGCCGCCAGGTGGTCGTCAGCAGCACCGAGCAGGCCGAGGCGATCCTCGCCGAGAGCCGCCGGCGCCGCAACGTCTGGCTCGCCGAGCTCGCCGAGGGGCTCGACGAGGAGGAGTGGGCCGTCCTCCGGGAGGCCGCGCCCGTGCTCTACAAGCTCGCACACCTCTAGGCACGCCGACCCCGGCCCGCCGGCCGGGAGAAGAAGGAGTACCGCATCACCGCAGCACCGACCACAGAAACCAGGAGCGCGACGGCCGCAGTTCGGGCCGTCGCGCCGCGAGGGGAGACCACCGTGACACCGCCGGCCGCAGCCAGCGCCGCCGCCATCCGCACCGACGACCAGACCACCGACCCCGCCGCGGCAGGCGCCGCGGCCGCCGACCTCCAGGCACCCGCCCCCACGGGGCTGCCCGGCAGCGGCGACGACGACCCCGACGAACGCACCGCGGCGGACGACCCCGCCGCTCCCGGACGCACCCACGCGTCCACGTCTCCCACAGGTGCCCGCTTCACGAGGCCCGGGGGGATGTTCTCCTCCCTGCGCGTTCGCAACTACCGCTACTACTTCGCCGGCCAGGTGGTGTCCAACACCGGCACCTGGATGCAGCGGATCGCCCAGGACTGGCTGGTCCTCAGCCTCACCGGCAGCCCCCTCGCGGTCGGCATCACCACCGCCATGCAGTTCCTGCCGATGCTGCTGCTCGGCCTGTTCGGCGGCGTGCTTGCCGACCGGATGCCCAAGCGCCGGCTGCTGATCTACACCCAGGGCGCCATGGGCCTGCTGGCCGCCGGCCTGGCCGTCCTGACCATCGGCGGCGTCGTGACGCCGTACTACGTGTACGCCTTCGCGCTGCTGCTCGGCCTGGTCACCGTGGTCGACAACCCGACCCGGCAGGCCTTCGTGTCCGAGATGGTCGGGCCCAAGGACCTCGCCAACGCGGTCAGCCTGAACGCCGCCAACTTCCAGACCGCCCGGCTGGTCGGCCCCGCCGTCGCGGGCCTGCTGATCGCCGTGGTCGGCAGCGGCTGGGCGTTCGCCGTCAACGCGCTGTCCTTCGCCGCCGTGATCGGCGGGCTGCTCGCCATGCGGGAGAGCGAACTGCGCCCGACCGAGCCGATCGCCCGCGAGAAGGGCCAGCTGCGGGAGGGCCTGCGCTACGTCAAGGAGCGGCCCGAGCTGCTCTGGCCGATGGTCCTGGCCGGGTTCATCGGCACCTTCGGCTTCAACTTCCCGACGCTGCTCTCCGGCTTCGCCTACGACACCTTCAAGGTCGGCGCCGGGCAGTACGGCCTGCTGAACACCGCGATGGCGGTCGGCTCGCTGGCCGGCGCGCTGCTCGCGGCCCGCCGGGGCGTGCCCAGGCTGCGCCGGCTGGTGGTGGCGGCGCTGGCCTTCGGCTCGCTGGAGGTGGTGGCCGCGTTCGCACCCGACTACTGGACCTTCGCGGTGCTGCTGACGCTGATCGGGGTGTTCGGACTCAGCTTCAACACTTCCGTCAACTCCATGCTGCAGTTGGCCACCGACCCCGCGATGCGCGGTCGCGTGATGGGCCTGCTGGTGCTGGTCTTCACCGGCGGCACGCCGATCGGCGCCCCGATCGTCGGCTGGGTGACCGCCTCGTACGGGCCCCGGCTCGGCCTGCTGGCCTGCGGACTGGTGTCCGCGCTGGCGGCCGGTGTGGTGGGCCTGGTGCTGGCCCGCAGCGCGGACCTGCGGGTGCGGTTCGACCTGCACCCCGGCCGTGGCGGCCGGGTGGTGGCCTTCGTGCCGCGGACCATCACCGCCGCCAAGTCGGAGCTGGCGCCCGCCTGCTGATGAAGCGCCATGCCCCGGGGTGGTGGTCCGCCCCGGGGCTTCGGTGCAGGGTCGGGGGTCCTTCGGTGCAGGGCCGAAGGGTCAGAGCCGGATCGCGAGGACCTGGCCGGGCCAGATGCCGTTCGGCTGCTCGGCCTCGAAGGACTCGGTCTCGGTGAACCCGAGCGCCCGGTACTGGCCGACCAGCCTGCGGTCGGCGCCCGCGTAGCAGTCCACCCGCAGCAGGCCGAGGCTGCGCCGGCGGGTCTCCTCGACCGCGTCGGCGATCAGCGCGGTGCCGATCCCCGAGCCCTTGCGGCTGCGGTCGGTGACCAGGATGCGGACGTACAGCTCGGGCTCGTCCACTGCGGGGATGTACTTCCCCCGCTGCTCGGACAGCACGCAGCAGCCGACGGTGCGGCCCTCGTCGTCCTCGGCGAGGCGGATCAGGAACGGTTCGGTGGCGTACTCGGCGACCTGCTCGACCCGGGCCGGGATGGTGCTGAAGGGCTGGTCGCCCCACTGGCCGGTGCGGCCCTGGCCGGCCAGCCAGCCCACGGCGCCGTCGAGCAGGGCGAGGATGTCGGGAATGTCGTCCGGTCCCCCGGTGCGGATCTTCATAGGAAACGTTCTAGCCCAAACCGCCTTGCGCGGGAAGATGTCTCCATGAGGCTCTTCGTGGCGGTGCTGCCGCCGGTCAACGTGCTGCAGGGGCTGTCGGACGCGGTGGCGCCGGTGCGCGGGCTGCCCGGGGCGGACCGGCTGCGCTGGACCACCGTCGAGGGCTGGCACCTGACCCTGGCCTTCCTCGGCGAGGTGCCGGCCGAGGAACTGCCGGAGCTGGAGGCGGGCCTGGCCGCCGTCGCCGAGGTGCACCCGGTGCACCGGCTGCGGCTGTCCGGCGCCGGCCGGTTCGGCGACCGGGTGCTCTGGGTCGGGGTGGAGGGGCAGACCTGGGCGCTGCGCCGGCTCGCCGAGGCCGTGTCCGAGGCCACCGCCGCGGTGACCGGGGAGGTCGACGCCTTCACCTTCCACCCGCACCTCACGCTCGCCCGGGCCGGCTCCTCGCGCGGCCACCGGCGGGCCGTCCAGCGGCTCGCGGCGGCGGAGCTGGACACCCTGGCGGCCGCGCTGGCCGACTACCGGGGGCCCGAGTGGGAGGCCGCCGAGCTGCACCTGATGCAGAGCGACCTGGACGGCGGCTTCGCCCACTACTCGTCGCTGCGTGCCTGGCCGCTCGCCGACTGGAGCTGAGCCGGGGCGCGGTCGGGCCCGGGGTGGCGGTTCGGGCCTGGGGCGGCGGTTCGGGCCCGGGGTGGCGGTTCGGGCCCGGGGTGGCCGTTGGGCCCGGGGCTCCGATCCGTCGGCGGGTGGGCCGGAGGTACGCTCATTGACCGTGGATCCCAAGACTCGAATGCGTATCGTGACCGGCACCCTGGTGCTGCTGCTGGTCGTCGTGCTGATCAGCTCGATGGTCGGCGGGTAGGCCCGGCCGGCGGGCCCGCCTACCCGGCCCGGCTGGTCGGCCCCGCCGCAACGGCTGAGGGCCACCGCCCGGAGGCGGTGGCCCTCAGCCGTGCACGGGATCGCTCAGAGCTGCTCGACCACGTAGTCGATGCAGTGGGTGAGCGCCTCGACGTCCGCCGGGTCGATCGCCGGGAACATCGCGACGCGCAGCTGGTTGCGGCCCAGCTTGCGGTACGGCTCGGTGTCCACGATGCCGTTGGCACGCAGTGCCTTGGCGACGGCGGCGGCGTCCACCGACTCGTCGAAGTCGATGGTGCCGACCACCTGGGAGCGCTCGGCCGGGTTCGCCACGAACGGGCTGGCGTAGGAGGACTTCTCGGCCCACGCGTACAGCCGGGACGAGGAATCAGCCGTACGGGCGACGGCCCAGTCGAGCCCGCCGTTGCCGTTCAGCCATTCCAGCTGGTCGGCCAGCAGGAACAGGGTGGAGATCGCCGGGGTGTTGTACGTCTGGTCCTTCGACGAGTTGTCGATGGCCGTCGGCAGGTCGAAGAACGGCGGGATGTACCGGCCGGAGCCGGCGATCTCGGCGGCGCGCTCCAGGGCGGCCGGGGAGAACGCGGCCAGCCACAGGCCGCCCTCGGAGGCGAAGGACTTCTGCGGGGCGAAGTAGTAGACGTCGGTCTCGGTGATGTCCACCGGCAGGCCGCCGGCGCCCGAGGTGGCGTCCACCAGGACCAGCGAGCCCTCGTCCGCGCCCACCGGGCGCTTGATCGGCATCGCGACGCCGGTCGAGGTCTCGTTGTGGGTGAGCCCGTAGACGTCGACGCCGGCCTCGGCGACCGGCAGCGGGTGGGTGCCCGGGGCGGTCTTGATGACGCTCGGCTCGGCGAGCCACGGCGCGGCCTTGACCGAGGAGGCGAACTTGGAGGAGAACTCGCCGAAGTCCAGGTGCTGGGACTTCTCCCGCACCAGGCCGAACGCGGCGATGTCCCAGAAGGCGGTGGAGCCGCCGTTGCCGAGGACGACCTGGTAGCCCTCGGGGAGCGAGAAGAGGCTGCTCACGCCCTCGCGCACGCGCTTGACCAGGTTCTTGACCGGGGCCTGGCGATGCGAGGTGCCGAGCAGGGAGGTCTGGGTGGCGGCGAGGGCACTCAGGGCCTCGGGGCGCACCTTGGACGGTCCGCAGCCGAAACGGCCGTCTGCGGGCTTGATGTCAGCGGGGATCTGGATCTGAGCCACGCGCGCAGCCTACCGGCCGGGGCGCCGCCCGGGGTACGGTCGTCCGCACGCTGAGACTGTGATCTTCACGGCTCCCAGCTGCGGAAACAGCGGGCCCGAACTGCGGAAACAGCGGGCCCGACGGAGGTCGGACCCGCTGCTCGGGGGTGGTGCGGACGCGGAGCGCCCGGGGCGCCCGGGGGCGTTCGGCGGGCGCTCGGAGCGCTCGGGGCGCTCGGTGGGCTCAGTGGCCGATGGCGTCCCAGCCCTCGATCTCCTCGGGGCGGCGCGGGCCGGGGCCGATGTAGCGCGCGGCGGGGCGCACGAGCCGGCCGGTGCGCTTCTGCTCCAGGATGTGCGCCGACCAGCCCGCGGTGCGCGCACAGGTGAACATCGAGGTGAACATGTGCGCCGGCACCTCGGCGAAGTCCAGCATGATCGCGGCCCAGAACTCGACGTTGGTGGCCAGCACGCGGTCGGGGCGGCGGTTGTGCAGCTCCTCCAGCGCGGCCTTCTCCAGCGCCTCGGCGACCTCGAAGCGCGGCGCGCCGAGCTCCTTGGCGGTGCGGCGCAGCACGCGGGCGCGCGGGTCCTCGGCGCGGTAGACGCGGTGGCCGAAGCCCATCAGGCGCTCGCCGCGGTCCAGCGCGTTCTTGACCCAGGTGGTGGCGTCGCCGGTGCGCTCGATCTCCTCGATCATGCCGAGCACGCGGGACGGCGCACCGCCGTGCAGCGGGCCGGACATCGCGCCGACCGCGCCGGAGAGCGCGGCCGCCACGTCGGCGCCGGTGGAGGCGATGACGCGGGCGGTGAAGGTGGAGGCGTTCATGCCGTGCTCGGCGGCGGAGGTCCAGTAGGCGTCGATGGCCTTGACGTGCTTCGGGTCCGGCTCGCCGCGCCAGCGGATCATGAACCGCTCGACGACCGTCTCGGCCTTGTCGATCTCGCTCTGCGGGACCATCGGCAGGCCCTGGCCGCGGGCCGACTGGGCCACGTAGGACAGCGCCATCACGGCGGCGCGGGCGAGGTCGTCGCGGGCCTGCTCGGCGGAGATGTCGAGCAGCGGCTTGAGGCCCCAGACCGGGGCGAGCATGGCGAGCGCGGACTGCACGTCGACCCGGATGTCACCGGAGTGCACCGGGATCGGGAACGGCTCGGCGGCCGGCAGACCGGGGTTGAACTTGCCGTCCACCAGCAGGCCCCAGACGTGGCCGAAGGAGACGTGGCCCACCAGGTCGTCGATGTCGACACCGCGGTACCGCAGCGCGCCGCCTTCACGGTCGGGTTCGGCGATCTCGCTCTCGAACGCGACGACTCCCTCAAGCCCGGGTACGAAGTCGGACATACGACGGCTCCTTCAGTTCTGCGATCGGCGCTGCGCCGTGGTGGGGCGGCGCGCCAGTGACCGAATGGTGGTTGGCACTCGGTGCCAGAGTGACAGGCACCGGGTGCATTGCGCCATACACCACCATGGTGATGTTGCGCTTGGGCCCGCTTGACTTTTCCGCCGAGGGTCGGTCGTGCCCGGGAATCTCCGGAACCAAACGCCTGGTTCGGGACAATTCACCGTACGGGGGCGGTCGAGCGGTGGCGGGACACCTTATCTCCCACCGGGGTTTGTCCGGAGGTAGCGGTGCCGGTTGCTTGTCGTACGGGATGATGTTGACGTGCAGACCCCGGAACGCGCCCAGTCGACGCCCCTGAGCCCCGCCACCCGGATCCTGGCCGACGATGCCCGGCCCGGACCGGACCTCACCGTGATGCGCAAGCACTACACCCACGAGGGCCTGGTCGAGGAACAGCTCGCGCCCGAGCCGATCGCCCAGTTCACCCGCTGGTTCCACGAGGCGGACGACGCCGGGGTGGTCGAGCCCAACGCGATGGTGCTCTCCACCGCCGACGCCCAGGGGCGGCCCAGCTCGCGCACCGTCCTGCTCAAGGGCTACGACGTGCGCGGCTTCGTCTTCTTCACCAACTACGGCTCCCGCAAGGGCTCCGAGCTCGCCGCCAACCCGCACGCCGCGCTGCTGTTCCCGTGGATCGCGCTGGCCCGCCAGGTGATCGTCCAGGGGCGGGTGGAGAAGGTCGGCCGGGACGAGACCGCCGCCTACTTCCGCACCCGGCCGCACGGCTCGCAGCTCGGCGCCTGGGCCAGCGAGCAGTCCAGCCCGGTCGGCGGGCGCGACGTCCTCGAACAGCGCTACGCCGAACTGGAGCGCCGCTACCCGGAGGGCGAGGGCGTGCCCGTGCCGCCGTTCTGGGGCGGGTACCGGGTGATCCCGGAGAGCGTGGAGTTCTGGCAGGGGCGGGAGAACCGGCTGCACGACCGGCTGCGCTACTTCGCCGATCCGGCCGGAGCGGGCGGCTGGCGGGTGGAGCGGCTCTGCCCGTAGCCGGCGGGCCTGCGAGGCGTTCGAATACCGATGGGTCCGCTGTCGGGCTCGTCGGGTCCGTCGTCGGGCTCGTCGGGCTGGCCGTCGTGTGGAGTCGGAGGAGTGCGGGGCGCTGTCGAATCGCGCCAACTGGCCTTCGCCGGCCGGTGGTTCGGGTGGGGCGCGAGCGTCAGGGAAGGGGGCTCCGGCCGCGCCGGGGGAGCGGGTCGGGCCGGGGCGGCGGCCGTACGTTGGCGTAGGGGCGCCGCCGGGGTGGGTTCGGCGGCGCGACGCCGGGCGCCTGTGCGCCGGTCAGGTGCCTTCACGCGACCGCCGAGTGGGTGAACTTTTGGCGAGACTTCGCTGCGTGAAGGGGGTAGTGGGCTGTTAGGGGCGCGCAAGAGCACGGCGCAGCCCACGTGCTGGCAGTACCCTGGTCGACTAGGCCGACGTATATACCCGGCCCTGCTTCTCTCTAACCCCCATCGTGGAAGAGAATCGAACATGACACCCGCACTGGACACCATGCCCCGCACTGAACTGACGGAGCCTCAGGGCGAAATCCGGCCTTCGCTGGCCGACCTCGCCCAGCTCGGCGCCGAGGAACTCTCTGCCAGGATCCGACGAGCCCTGCCCGACACCGGTGCGGGTGCGGTGCCGGTCGCGGCCTTCAACTCCTCCATCTGATCGGCCGACTGACCATCGGCTCCGGCTGAATCCGATCGACCATGACGCCAACTCCGCTGCCTTTCACCCAATTCGTCGTGAAAGTGCACAGCCGGTGTGATCTTGCCTGCGATCACTGCTACGTGTACGAGCACGCCGACACCAGTTGGCGTCGACGCCCCAAGGTCATCGGTGACGAAGTCCTGAACAAGATCGCCGAGCGGATCGGCGACCACGCGGCCGCACACCGGCTGCCCGCCGTCCGGGTCGTCCTGCACGGGGGAGAACCCCTGCTCGCCGGCCCGGACCGGTTACGCCACGCGGCCAAGGCGCTCCGGGCGGCCCTGTCGCCCGGCTGCGCACTCGACCTGCGCATCCACACCAACGGCGTCCAACTGGACGACGCCTACTGCGAACTCTTCGCCGAAGTCGGCATGAGGGTCGGCATCTCGCTCGACGGCGACCGCGCCGCCAACGACCGCCACCGCCGCTTCGCCGACGGCCGCAGCAGCCACCCGCACGTCCTGCGGGCGGTCGAGCGGCTGCGCCGGCCCGCGTACCGGCACCTCTACGCCGGGCTGCTCTGCACCGTCGACATCGAGAACGACCCGGACGCCGTCTACCGGGCCCTGGCCGAACTCGACCCCCCCGCCGTCGACTTCCTGCTGCCGCACGCCACCTGGGAGGACCGGCCGAAACCGGCCGCCGACGGTGCGCAAACGCCGTACGCGGATTGGCTGTTGGCCGTGTACCGGAGATGGGACGCCGACGGCCGCCCGTTCGCCGTCCGCACCTTCGAATCCGTCCACCGGACGTTGCACGGGCTCTCCAGCCTCACCGAATCGCTCGGCCTGGAACCCTCCGACCTGGTCGTCCTGGAGACGGACGGCAGCTTCGAACAGGCCGACAGCCTCAAGACCGCCTACGACGGCGCGCCGGAGACGGGGTACGACGTCTTCGCGCACAGCCTCGACCAGGTCGCGCTGCACCCCGGCATGACCGCCCGCCAGTCGGGGCTGGCCGGGCTGAGCGCCGCCTGCCGGGCCTGCCCGGTCGTCCGCAGCTGCGGCGGCGGCCTGTACGCCCACCGGTACCGGGCCGACACGGGCTTCGACAATCCCTCCGTCTACTGCGGTGACCTCATGAAGCTCATCAACGAACTCGCCGGCGATGCCGCCGGGTCCGCTGCCGGTTCCGCCGCCGGGTCCGCTGCCGGTTCCGCCGCCGCTTCCGCGGCCGGTTCCGCCGCCGGTTCCGCTGCCGCGGCGGGTCCTTCCGTGCCCGCCCAGGCCGGGGAGCCGGTGGTGCCGGCCGCCCTCACCGAGCGGCAGCTCGACCAGCTCGCCCGCGGGTACGGGGACCAGGACACCGTACGGGCCCTGTCCCGCGCCCAACTCGCCCTCACCCGGGCCATGCTGGCCGCCGCCTGGGACGCCTCCGGGCAGCCCGGATCGGCGGCCTGGGCGCTGCTGTCCGAACTCGACGCGAGCGCACCCGCCGCCGTCGACACCGTCCTCACCCACCCGTACGCCCGCGCCTGGGCCGCCCGCCGGCTCGCCGGGGACCTCACCGTCGGGCTCGGCCCGCTGGCCGCCCTGGCCGCCGCCGCCGCCGTCCGCGCCGGTCGGGGGGACGCGGTCGCGGTGCCGGTGCGCGGCGGGTGGCTGCACCTGCCGACCCTCGGTCGGACCGCCGCCCCGGACGGGGAGGCGGTCGTCACCGGCCTGGCCGACGGGTTCAGCGTGCGGGCGTCCGACGGATCGGTGTCCGCCGCCCTGGACCAGCCGCTGCGGCGGGTCCGGCTGGCCGGAGGGTGGACGGTCACCCTGGAGGACGTCGACCCGCTGCGCGACAGCCACGACCACGCCGTGGCCGGCCGGCTCTCCGGCGGCGAACTGCTCGACTGGACAGGCGCGTTGCGCGAAGCCTGGGAACTGCTCGGGCACGACCTGCCCGCGTACGCGGAAGGCCTCCGGGCCGGCCTCACCACCATCACCCCGCTACGGCCGGGCCCCACCGGGCGGGACGTCAGCTCGGCCGCCCGGCAGGCCCACGGCGCGGTCGGCATCGCCCGGCCCGCGACCGCGCCGACGCTCGCACTGCTGCTCGCGCACGAGTTCCAGCACGTCAAACTCGGCGCCGTACTGGACCTGTTCGACCTCCACGACCCGGCCGACGACCAGCTGTACCTCGCGCCCTGGCGGCCCGATCCGCGCCCGCTCGAAGGCCTGCTGCAGGGCACCTACGCGCACCTCGCCGTCACCGAGTACTGGGGCACCCGCGCGCTCGCCTACGACGGGCTGCCGGGCGAGGCCGCCGACCGGGCGCGCACCCAGTTCGCGCTCTGGCGCCGGTACACCGCCGAAGCCGTCGACCGGCTGGCCGGATCCGGCGCACTCACGGCGCTCGGCTTGCGCTTCGCCGACGGCATGCGTGAGAGCGTCGCACCGTGGCTCGCCGTACCGTTGCCCGCCGCCGCTGAACGGGCCGCCGAACGGGCCCGTCACGAGCGTGGTCACGAGCGCGGCCGCGCCCGCCACGCCGAGGTCTGACCCAGAGGAGCGGCCATGCGCACCGTCACTGCTCTCACCGGCACTGCTCTCGCCGGCACCGCCCTCACCGGCACCGCCCTCACCGCTGGGGGTTTGGCCGCCGGGTTCGCCCAACTCGGCGTCCGCCCGGGCATGGTGGTGCACGTCGAGGCCTCCCTGCGCGCCCTCGGCCCGGTGGACGGCGGCGCCGCCACCGTCGCCGACGCGCTGCTCCACGTCCTCGGCCCCGGCGGCACCCTGGTCGCCTACACCGCCACCCCCGAGAACTCCGCCACCTCGCGCATCCACCAGACCGCCACCGCCGGCCTCACCCCGGCCGAGACCGCCGCCTACCGGGCCCGGATGCCGCGGTTCGACCCGGCGACCACCCCCTGCTCGCCGACCATGGGCGCCCTCTCCGAGGAGATCCGCACCCGCTCCGGCGCCCTGCGCAGCTGCCACCCCCAGACCTCCTGGACGGCCCTCGGCCGGCACGCCCGCGAGATCACCGCCCACCACCCCCTCACCTCCCACCTCGGCCCCGAGTCCCCGCTCGGACGCCTCTACGACCTCGACGCCCGGGTGCTGATGCTCGGCGTCCCGATGGCCCGCTTCACCGCCTTCCACCTCGCCGACCAGCGCATGCCCGACGTCCCCCTGCGCGAATACCGCTGCGTCGGCCCCGACGGCTGGCTCACCTTCCGGGCCCCCGAGCTCGACGACCTCCACTTCGCCGACCTCGGCACCCGCGTCCTCGCCGCCGCCACCGGCATCACCACCACCCACCTCGGCACCACCGACTGCCGCCTCGTCCCCGTCCGCGAAGCCGTCGACCTCGCCGAACACCTCCTCCGCCCCTGAGCCCCCCGCGCGCCCCGGCCGGCCCTTTTCAGCGTCCTGGTGCGTAGGAAGTCGGCCCCGCCGACTTCCCGTGTAGACGGGGCACAGTCCGTCTGGCTGGATGATCCTGGTAGCACCGTCGCGGTCCGTTGACGACCGCTCCGTGCCGCTCTAGAACGGAGCACAGGCCCCGGACACGGACTGCTGGGGGCGCCCCCCGAGAGATCCTGAGGAGCAATGCCATGGCTCCAGACGACAACGGCTGCCCGGTGCTGGACATGACCGGCCGGGCCCTGCACCAGCAGAACGCGGAGCTCCGCGCCGCCGGGCCCGCCGTGCGGGTCGAACTCCCCGGCGGCATCGTCGCCTGGTCCGTGACCCGCAGCTCGGTGATCCGTGCCCTGACCGGCGATCCGCGGGTCTCCCGCGACCCGCGCAAGCACTGGCCCGGCCTGGCCGCGGTGCCCGAGGGGTGGCCGATGGGCCCGATCGCGTTCCAGCAGAACTTCTTCAACCGCTACGGCGACGAACACCGCTCGGCGCGACGACGGATGGCGCCCTCGTTCTCGCCCCGCCGGGTGTCCTCGCTGCGGCCCGGTATCGAGGCGACGACCGCCGCCCTGGTCGGCGCGTTCCGTGACCTCGCCCCCGGCGAGGCCGTGGACATCCGCCGGGCCCTCTCGCTCCCGCTCACCATGACGGTGATCTGCGACCTCTTCGGCGTACCCGCCGACATGCGGCCGCAGATCGGCCGGTCGATGGACACCCTGCTGACGACGACGGCGACGACCGAGCAGATGACGGTCGCGCGGGCGGAGATCAACGTGGTGCTGGTCGAACTGCTGGAGCTCAAACGGCGCGACCCCGGCCCCGACCTCGCCAGCGACGTGGCCGCCGTCAGCACCGGCGGCGACACGGGCCGCGCCGAGGAGGAGTCCCGCGACGAGCTCTTCCTGATGCTCGGCGCCGGGTACGAGACGGCGGTCAACCTCATCACCAGCGCCGTCCAGGCGCTCCTCACCCACCCCCGCTACCTGGCCCAGGTCCGCGAGGGCACCCTCGCGTGGGAGGACGTCATCGAGGAGACCCTGCGCCACGAGAGCCCGGTGATGCACATCCCGCTCCGCTACCCGCTGGAGGACATCGACCTCGGCGAGGGCGTGGTCGTCCGCCAGGGCGAGCCGATCCTGCTCGGATTCGGCGCGGCCGGCCGGGACCCGGAGGTCCACCCGGACCGGCCGGACGACTTCGACCCGACCCGCCCCGACAAGGAGCACCTGTCCTTCGGCTACGGCCCGCACTTCTGCCTCGGCGCACCCCTGGCCCGGCTGGAGGCCGAAGTGGCCCTGGAAGGCCTCTTCTGCGCCTACCCCGGCAGCGCCCTGGACCCGGCCAGCCCGACGCCGGCCCGCCTGGAGTCCGTGATCATAAGCGGCCCGGCCGAGCTCTGGATCGTCCCGAGGCCCACCGCAGTGTGACGGCGGCACCTGGGGGAAGGGCGGCTCCCGCGAACTCGCGGGAGCCCCCCGCGCCGCCCAGGCGGGGGCGCGCCGGGGGGACACCCATTTGGTGATGAAATCGGAGGGCGCCCCCTACCCAAGAGGG
>NZ_JBHWIR010000039.1:26448-32393 GCF_042731835.1 Kitasatospora sp. NPDC059817
TAACCGCGCCCCGGCGCGCGTGTGCGAGGGCGCGCCCCCCCCCCGGTGGGGGCCGCGCCCCGGGGGGGGCGGGCCCCCCCCCCCCCCCGCGGGCCCCCCCCCCTTCCGTCGAAGGCGGCGACGCTCCTGTCGAACGTCCTTGTGCATAGGAAGTCGGTGGGCCCGACTTCCCATGCAGGGCCGGATGCTTTATGCGCTGGCCTCACAGACCGTCATGGCGGCGGCCAGCGCGTGTTTCTGAGTGATCCATTCCGTGTTGCCGGCTTCGACCGAGCACCGTAGGGCTTCGATCATCTCTTCGTCGGCTGCAGCCGGTCTGGCCAGGTGCGCCCGCATGTAGTGCCTGAAGATCGCCGGCAACTGCTCGGGCCGGGTTGCGGCCTTGGCCTGGAGGGAGAAGAGGGGGAGGAACCAGGCTTCGAAGCTCTCCTTGATCGCCGGGGTGGCTCGGTATGCGTCGTGGAGCGGTTGAAGACCTGCCGTGTGGCTATAGGGCAGGTGTCCGTGGAGGGCATACCGGAGGCGGATGCCGTCGTGTCCGCGGAAGTGCAGGCCGTGGGCGGCGATGTGGTTGGCGGCGTTCTGGGTGATGGTCATGACGGCTACCTCCGCCCGGTGCCTGCGGGCTGCGGCGAGGACGGTGGCATGGATGCCGACGCGCGGGTCGAGCACGAGGCGGTCGAGACCGAATGGCGACAGGTCGATGCCGTGGTCGCGGGTGCGGGAGAGGATCAGGCGCCCGGGGACCTTGCCGACGGTGCCCTGAAGGTGTCTGGGCTGCTGCCGGTGACTGGCGTGGATGTCCGAGCGGTCGAGGACGGGGCGGTCCTTGGCGAGTTCGGCGACAAGGTGAAGGCCTGTGCGGTCCCGGGTGTCGGTGCTGCCACAGGCGTTGCAGGGGTGGCCACCGGTACCGGTCATGTGGCCACAGGCCCGGCAGGTGGGAACGGCCTCACGGCTGATGGTCAGGGTGCCGGCGCGGAGGTTGTTTTCGATCATCTCCAGCGAAAGGCCGGCGACCTCGGCATCGGTGTCGGTCATGATGCCGCCCGCCGGGGGCCGGCCGGACGGGTATTTGCCCGCGATGAGGTCGGCCTCGAAGCGCTGGCGGAGGATCTTCGGCCCCTCCGCCTCCCGGTGACGGAGGTCTCCGGCGAGGGTGGCGGTGTTCCACAGGTGGGGTGCGGGCGGTAAGCCGAGGATGGCGTTGAGGGCAGCGGCGAGGCGGATGCCGACGGCTTTGCCGGGGTGGGTGCCGAAGGTGAAGGTCCCGTTCTGGACAGGGCCGTTGAGGAACAGGTGTCGCACGGGCTCCTCCTAGACCGGCGGGGTGGAGGTTCCCGTGCGGGTGAACCGGCCGTCTCGCAGTTCGTAGTGGAGGATCGCGGCGTTGGGCATCTTGCCCTTCCGCTCCTCAGCGAGGATCTCGGGCAGGGGGCAGGCTTCGAGCAGGGATCGGAGTGCCACCGTGGCGGTGTGGTGGGTGAAGGCAACGACGGTGGTCGATTCCTGGAGTTCGGCCTGGGCGAGGGTGGCGAACTCGGTGGCTCGATTGAGCACGCCTTCGGCGAGCGATTCACCGCCGGCCGGTGCGGTCCAGCGGTGCTTGCGCAGGCGGCGGTCCTCGGCGAGTTCGGGGTAGCTGTCGAACAGCTCTCGTTTGGTCATGTAGGTGGCGTCGCCATAGTGCTGCTCGTCGAGGAGCGTGGTCTGCCGGGGCCATCCGTCGGGGAGGTCGGGCAGGGCGATCGCGGCGGTGTCGATCGTCCTGCGGTAGGTCGAGGTGTAGACGTGCGGCGTGGGGCCGGCGAGCTTCGGCAGGACACCGGCGAGCCACTGGGCCTGCCGGAAACCGTGCGGGGTCAGGCCGACGATCGTGCGGGAGATGGTGTGGGCGACGGCTCCGGTGTAGGGGCGCGGGTCCTGGTAGAAACCATGGTACTTGTCGGCGTTCTCGACGGACTCGGCGTGCCGGATGACGAGCAGGGCCATCGCGCGACGCCTACGCAGCGAGGTTGGCGACGTAGGAGCCGCTGACGGTCCAGGGGGTGAGCTCGATGCCGAAGCTGCTGCGTTCACCGTCCTGGGTGTGGACGAGCTTGCCGGACAGGTGCACGGTGTCTCCGGATCGGAACGCTCCGGTGTAGGCGCCGAGGTAGGAGCGCATGTGGGTGATCCGGCGGGCGAAGGAGTCGGGCTCGTCGATGGTCGAGCTGAGGATGGTCCTGACCTTGATCCCGTAGAGCGCCGGGGTGGTGAGGCCTTCGGCGTGGTCGGTGATTCTCGCGAGGAGGGAGATCTCTCCGATCTCCTTGGAGGAGGTACGGGAGAAGGGCCTGTCGCGGTCGGAGCGGATGGGTTCGCAGTTGATGTGCGCGCCGGTGTTGACGGTGAGCCCTTGGAACTTGCGGCGTTCCTGCTTGATGAGGGCCTCGAAGGAGCTGCCCTCCATGTACTTGGCCCGGCGGATGTACAGCCGGGTCAGGTCGTCTCCGTCGTAGGGCTTGATCAGAGCGGTCTGCTGGAACAGCTCCTGGGCGGCCTTGTAGCCTTCCGGCCCGTAGCAGACGAGGTCGATGTCCGAGCGCTCGTTGAAACAGCCGACGAGAAAGGACCCGGTGACACCCAGGAGATCCCGGGCGCCGTTCGCGGTGATCCACTCGGTGATCGTCAGGAGGTCCTCGCCTGCCGGGTTGTCGGCGACCGCGCCGGGTTCCTCATGGATGGCGGAGAGGGCCTGGCGGCACGAGTAGTGGACGGCTACGTCTTCGCGCGGAATGCCAGTGATGACGCAGCCGAGGGTGTCGGAGTAGACGTAGCACTCCGGTCGGTCGGCCAGGATGCCGAAGGACTTCGACACGACACTGTTCTGCCGGTAGGTCCGGCCGAACACCCGCCGGTCCCCCTTCTCGTCCGGGTGGTACTTGACGTAGCCCAGATAGTGGCTGCCGGGGTGGCTGTCCCCGATGACCTTGAAGACGACACCGTGGTGATCCATCAGGTAGTCACGGTCGCGGACGCTGGGAACCGGCCTACCGGTGTTCAGTGGCGAACTGCTCCAGAGCGGAGAAGGCTCCGGTGTCGATCGTGGCGGACGACTCATACTGCTCAAGTCCCATCGAGAAGAGGGCGCGGCGGTACTGCCACTTGATGTGCTTGTCGTGCCGTGCGGGGTGAGCGGGCCGCATGAGGGCGAGGAAGAAGAAGCACTTGACGAGCAGGAAGTCGCCCAGGTGATCGCTGACCCGCCGGCCGATCAGGGGCGTACTGGTCCGGTCGAGTGCGACGGCGTACGTGGCGCGTTGCTCCGAGGTGATGGTGTAGCCCTTGCCTCCGCCTTTGAAGGCCACGATGTCGAGCGCCGGGTACACGTCGTAGCCGAACGGGATCGGTCCGTGGTGCTGCCAGTCGATGACCCCGGCCGTGAGGATGTTGGGTAGACCGTAGTCCAAGTGCCCGTGCACCATGGGGAGTCGGGACAGGCGGTCGAGGGCGCGCTCGACCGTCTGGTGGACCCGCGGTGTGTCGAAGTCCGGGTTCTCCTTGAAGACGTCCGCCGCGAAGGCCGCCTTCTCGAACCACGGTGTCGAGGGCAGAGGGTGCCTCGCCTGGGCCTGTAGGAGCTTCGAGGAGATGGCGGCTGCGGCGCTGATCACGTGGTCGCTGACCTGTCCGGCCCGCTGAGTGTCGGCCAGGGCGTCCTCGTGCAACGAGCTGCTGCCGATGGTGTGTTCGATGGCGAAGTAACTTCCGCCTTCGAATCCGCTGTCGACAATCGCAGGTACGGGGTATCCCAGTCCGGCGGCCAGCTGCTGGAACTCGACTTCCGCCCGCAAGTCCTCTCCGCCGGTCCGTTTGTAGAGCGAGCCGTCGGCCGATCTCCAGACCGCACCCCGGGTGGCGGTCCGGTCCTTCACGAACTCCCAGGTGTTCATCGGCCCGTCCTTCTGCCGTACCGAGTCGCCGTAGCGCAGGCGTCCAGACTAGGAGAGTTCGAGCAGGCCGGACAACGGTATTCCCGTCAACGAATAAAGATCACTCGCGGTACATCATCGACCATTCGCCGAGCCGCCTCCTGGCCTCGTCGCCGAAGAGGGCGGATTCTTCGAATATCGAGAAAATTTCACGATAGCGCTGGATGTCCCGGTGATCGCGAAATGCGAGACGGCCGGTGAACGATTCCATAGTGGCGAGGCGGTCGTCGTACACCGTGAACGTGTTCATTGGTCCGCGAGTAATAAGTGTCCCATATGGAATCACGCCGATTCGAACCGACGGCAGATGGGCGAGCGATGCAAGGCGGTCAATCTGGACGGCCATTGCCTGCGGAGGAAGCAGTGCCCACTTCACCGCCTGCTCTGTGAGCAGGAACGTGAACGACTTTGATTCGTCGTAGAGAGCCGCCTGGCGTTCCAGCTTGCGGCCCACGACGATCGTCCTGTCACCGGGGGAGTGGCTCAAGCTGGCCCGAATGTACTCGGGCGTGGCCAGGAGACCTGTGATCATTGCCGGCAGGAAATATCGCAGCTCTGTCGCGTCCGACTCCAGCGACGCCAGCTCCGCCTGCCGCTTTTCGATGCCCCGGCGCCATGAAGTGCGCTTGTCCTGCCACTCGGTATTGGCCGTATGAGCCAGCGAGGACACTTCCCGGACGAGGGCGGCCGGAGCCCCAAGAGCTCTGAGGATGCGCTCCACATCGACGAGGCCCGGGGTCAGTTTTCCGGTCTCGATTTTGCTGATCTTGCTCTGGGAGATGCCACAACGCACCGAAAGCCGGTCTCCTGTGAGACCGGCTTCCAGGCGGAGCCTTCTGAGCGTTTCGGCCAGGTCGGACTTCGACCGGCCGAGCTGATCCGGATCGAGCGTCACCCGAGATCTTTCAGATATTCGGAAAACGGCACGGAGTGGGCCAGGGCGATTCTTTTCCACTCCTGGTGGCGGTGCATGTCACCGCTGACCAGCTCCCGGTTGATCTGGGTGCCGTCAGGCCGGAAATTCAGGTGGACTGCCGAGGAATCATCGAACAGCCACCAATCCTGGTCGGGAATGCCGAAGTTCCGTTCAGTGGCGTCCAGGATTCGGATGTCTTCTCCGGCGGCGATGTTGCCGGGGATGCCCCAGGCGAACTGGTACCGCTGGTAGTCCGTGAGGGGCCGGCGAACCACTCGGACGCGGCCGATCGTCCGCCCCGAGGAGACGAAGCCGTGCACCCTCCGGTGCCACGCCGCGTTGTGATCGACCGGCTTCGGCTCGCCGCGTAGAAAACTGGCCAGGCTCTCTGCTTCCCTGGGCATGGTGTAGGCGGGCTGCGCCTCGAACCGGAACGCTTCGTGCTGGTAGCTGTCGAAGTGAGCGCGCCACTGGTCACCATCCAAGAGCACGGATGGCCTCCTCCAGGACGTGTCGGGGAATCTCGACGGCGGACTCCCCGGTGGGCACCTTCAGGGCCGTGAAGTGGTCGCCCTGGACCACGAACGTCCCCCGATCGGTCGCGTACACGTTCGGGCAGTCGTCATCGTCGCAGTTCGGGCCGTTGAACTTGCCGGTAAGACGCAGCAGTTGCGGGTACTCAGCCATGCTGACCCCTTCCAGGTCGAGTGCCTCCCAACCCATCAACGACGCTAGGGCCGGCTCCGATGCCTGTCCACGCCGTACCGGGCATATTCCTGATCTGGAATAAGAATCTTGCCGGGGGGTCTCCCGCTCTGACGCTCCGAGGAACTGTCGGCCGGCGGCTCCTTGCGAGGGGCACCGCTCGCCCGGCCGGAGTCCGTCATCGTCAGCGGCCCGTCCGAACTCTGGATCGTCCCGAGGCCTGCCGCAGTGTGACGGCGGTACCTGGGGGGAAGGGGGGGGGGGGGGGGGGGAGGGCGGTGGGTGACCACGGCCAGCGAAGCTTATGTGTCTGGTGGATTTATGGGGGGTTGGACAGAGGACTCGATCGA
>NZ_JBHWIR010000039.1:32403-48623 GCF_042731835.1 Kitasatospora sp. NPDC059817
TTCTTCCTTGTTGGCGTGTGGTCTGGGTGGGGGTGGGTGGGGCGGGCCGCCGCTGGGGCGCCCCCCCCCCCCCCCCTTCTGCGCTGTGTGGGTCAGGCGGTGAAGTGGTCGAACTCGCCGGCCTTGGCGCCGAGGAGCCAGGCGTTGAGCTTGGCGCGGGTGGTGGTGACGATGTGGGCGGGGTCGTCGGACTCGCGGATGTAGACGAGGTCGCCGTCGGATGCAATTTCGACGCAGTTGGTCTCGTAACTGAAACTGGACTTCTGCCAGATGAGCCGTTCCATGCCTACCTTCCCTGTACTGCGTAACGAATGTGCTGGAGCAAACCCCATGAGTCGCGATAGGCGGGGGAGGGTCCGGGCGTAGAGGCGGTCAGGGGTGGGAGCGCCGCGCCTCTGAGGCGTTCGAACTTCCGCCGGTATGACGATACTGCTTCAGGATCGCCCAGGAACGGGACGCCGTGCGGCTGCTCCATCAAGACGGTGTCCAGCTTCGGGTGCTGACCGTGCAGCAGCATGAACGGGATGTCGGTCGAGGCGAAGACTGTGCAGCCGAACGGCAGGATCTGGATGGTCACATGGGGCAGCTTGCCGACATCGATCAGGTAGTTCAGCTGGTCGCGCATGACGGTTGGACCGCCGTACATCGCGTGTAGCGCGGCCTCGTGGATCACGGCATGGAAGGGTGTTCCGTTCTCGACGCTCAGGATCTCCTGGCGGGCGCGGCGAAACTCGACCTTCTTCTCGGCGTATTCGAGGATGATCTCGCTGTAGGCCTTGGTCTGGAGCAGCCCTGGGATCAGAAGAGTCTCGTAGCTTTCCAAGCGGGTCGCATCGGCCTCGTACTCGGCGAGGTCGAGGGCTGAGGGGTGAACGTAGCCACGGTAGTCGGTCCACCAGCCCTTGCCGTTGCTCTGGCCTATGGCGAGAAGAGCAGCGCGGTACTCGGGATCGTTGGCATGGCAGGCGTCGAGCCAGATGTGCAGGCGGTCGAGGTTGAGACTCAGCCTCCCGGCCTCGGTGTGGCTGACGGCTGGCCCCTTCATGCCCATCAGCGCGCCGATCTCCGGTGCCGACACGCCTGCGGCGTCGCGTAGACGGCGCAGTTCCTCACCGAAGCGGCGCTGTCGTTCACTGATCTCGGTCCTGAGTCCCACGGGCATGCCTCCTTGCGCGCTCACGCTACTCGCAGTGTGGGGGAAATTACAGTTAGTGTTGCATCGTTGGACCTTGTCCCCTTACAGTCCAACCACAACCGCGCATCAGACGGGTCGTCAGTTGCGTCTATGCGTAGCCCCTCTGCACCGCTGGGAGATTCCCCATGTGTGACCCCAACCTCAACTCCCCCTCCCTCACCGTCTCTCGCGAGGCGTTGCGCGACACCATGGCGCGCGCCGGGTACCCCAACTCCTCCATCGGGGATGCCGAACTCGCGCTCGTGGAGCTGGTGGTGAACGCCTGGCGGCACGGGTTGACCGCCGCGCCCGTCGTCCTGGTCGCCGTCGTCCACGGGACGCTCCGCGTCACCGTCGCGGACCGCAGTCCCGTGCTGCCCGAGCAACGGAAGCCCGACCCGTTCGCCCAGTCCGGGCGGGGGTTGATGCTGGTGGAGGGGCTCATGCACCGCTGGGGTGCGGAGCCGCAGAAGCTCGGCAAGCGCGTCTGGTTCGAGCTGGACGGCGCCGCGTGATCGCCCACCACCCGATCCACCCCGCCGACCCGGCCCTGCGGCAACTCACCGGCCGGCAGATCACCGAACTGATCGTCGATCTCCGCACGGAGGGACGCGAGTTCGGCCTCCTCTGGCCGTCCGCCCAGTCCGGCGAGACCGACCTGAACGGCCGCGCCCTGGTCTCCATCGGCAACATCCCGGCCAGCACCTTGATCAACCTGCTGGCCCTGCTGCGCGAGTTCAAGCGCCGGCGGGGCCGGGCGTGACGGGCATGCTGGTTCTGATCCTGCTGGCCGCCGCCGTCGGCGGTGTGTGTCAGGCCCGGTCCGAGCGGCTGCGGGATCGACGGGATCGGACATAGGTGCCATGCATGGCACGCTGGCCCGCCTTCTCCGGGCGGGCCCGCGCCGTGCCGGGCGTCACGGCGGCCTCGTGGCCTAGCACCGGCGCGCCGCTCCTGTCCTGCGTTTCCGTGACTTTGATCTTCCAGCGCCCGGCTTGCCTACTCTGATGCCGCATCGCTTTGCGACATCAACTGGGGACTTGGAGTCATGGACCCCGTCTCCTGGTCCCCCGAAACGAAGGAGCCGTCAGTGTCTGACGCATACACCTTTACCAAGGGCAACCAGGCCGAGATCACCCTTCCCGCCGGCGTACAGATCACCGTCAAGGCGAAGACCAACTCGGCCCTCCTCCAGAGTGTGAAGCTCACCAGTAAGGACGGCCAGCTGGATCAGCAGTTCACCGGCACGGGAGAGCACAACACCGTCATCGGGCAGACCACCATCACCGACGTGAGCCAGCTCGTGGCCACCTTCGAGTACGGCGAGAGCGATGGCGCCCTCAAGCCGAGCAGTCTCAACAGCGGCGGCCCGTACGAGATCGGCGCCTACAACCTGATGGTGATCGTCGCCGAGAACGGCGACGACTCCGACTACAACGACACCATCCTCGAATTCAGCTGGTACACGCCGAAGTAGTAGGCGCAGGACCGGACATCGTGCAACAGGCGGCGGCTCCCGTGGGGTTCACGGGGGCCGCCAGTCCGTGGAGGTCAGGCGATGAAGTGGTCGAACTCGCCGGCCTTGGCGCCGAGGAGCCAGGCGTTGAGCTTGGTGCGGGTGGTGGTGACGATGTGGCCGGGATTGTCGGACTCGCGGAGGTAGACGAAGTCGCCCTCGGAGGCGATCTCGATGCAGTCCGCCTGGTCACCGCTGAAGCTCGGCTTCTGCCAGTTGAGGTGGTCCATGGCTACCTTCCCTGTACTCCGTGTCGGGCGCGCTGGAGCAGGCCCCGGGAGCCACGATAAGCGGGCGCACAGCCGTGTCGTTTCGGTCATGTCAATTCGTGCGACTCGTTGTGCTATTCCCTTGGGTCCTCACTCGTTCCTACACTGAGACCCCGCCGCACGGGGGCTGCGGGAACCAGGTTGCCGACGGGCCCGGGGGAGGCGCGTGTGAACGACCGTGGCTGGGACGAGGATGATGCCCGGCCGTACTTCTTCCTCTCCTACGCGCACACCCCGAAGGCCGGCACGCGCGGCGCCGGTGATCCGAACCACTGGGTCCGCCAGCTGTACCGGGACCTGTGCGAGGCGGTGCTGCAGCTGACCACGGTCCCGGCCGGGGTGCCGGTCGGCTTCATGGACGAGTCCATGCACCAGGGGGAGTTGTGGGCGGAGCGGCTGTCGGAGGAGCTTGCGACGTGCCGGGTGTTCGTGCCGCTGTACTCGCCCCGGTACTTCAACAGCGTCCCGTGCGGGCAGGAGTGGCACGCCTTCACCCGCCGCCCGGTGTACCCGGCGACGATCGACGCGGAGCGCACCAGTGGCATCGTGCCGGTGCTGTGGGCGCCGATGAGCCGCTACCGGCTGCCCAAGGTCGCCAGTGAACTCCAGTTCAACCACGCCAGTTTCGGGCCGGACTACGCCACCGAGGGCCTGTACGCGCTGATGAAGCTCACCTACTTCCGCTCCGCCTACGAGCTGGCCGTGCACCGGCTGGCGGCGCGGATCGTGCAGGTGGCGGAGGAGACGGTGATCCCGGTCGGGCGGCGGCTGGACTTCAACGGGCTGCCCAGCGCCTTCAACGTGAGCGCGCCGACCAAGCAGCTGCGGATCTCCGTACTCTCCTACCACCAGGGCGAGTTGCCGCCCGACCGCAATCCCGACTTCTACGGCTCCCGGCGCACCGACTGGCACCCCTATCGCCCGGCCGGCTCGCCGATCGCCCAGCACGCGGTGCGGCTGGCCCGGCAGTTGGGGTTCCAGCCGACCGTGCACGAGTTCGACGACGAGGTCGAGTCGATCATCGAGGGGGAGGCGGCCGCCCCCGGCCTGCTCCTGCTCGACCGGTGGGCGCTGCGCGATCCGGACCGCCGGGAGCTCGTCCGCCGCTTCGACCGCTCGGACGCCACCTGGGTGAGCGTCCTGGAGCCGTGGAACACCGAGGACCCCGAGTGCGAGGAACGCGGCGGCGACCTCGGCGAGTTGAGCGACCAGGCGTTGCGCATCACCCGGCGGGCGAGCCGCCCCAGCTTCCTCGGGGTGAGCGGCCCGACCGGGCTGAACACCCTGGAGGACTTCGACGACGCGCTGCCCCGGGCCGCCATGAAGGCCAAGTACGCCTTCGAGGGCCGCACCAGGGCCGAGCCGGAGGATCCGCCGCCGCCCCGCCCGAACCTGCGGGACGCGTTCCGGCGCGGCCCGGGCGCGGCCCCGTTCGGCCGGGACGCCCCCCTCGGGCAGGACGGCTCCGGACCCGACGACCACCCAGACCGTGACGACGGCGATGACCCCGATGACGGGATGGCGCCCTTGGGAGGACGACCCAGATGAGCGAGAACCCCACCAGGAACTTCCGCGTCGGGGGCCTCACCGTGGCCGAACTGGCCGCCCAGCGGGAGGCCGAGCGACGGTCCGTGGAGCAGGACCGCAACGGCCGGATCATCACCTTCTACTCCTACAAGGGCGGCACCGGGCGCACCATGGCGCTCGCCAACACCGCCTGGATCCTGGCCGCCAACGGCTACCGGGTGCTCACCGTGGACTGGGACCTGGAGGCGCCGGGCCTGGCCAAGTTCTTCCACCCCTTCCTCGACCCGGCCTCGCTGGCCGGCACGACCGGGATGATGGACCTGATCGCCGAGTACCGCGAGGAGGCCCTGCGCCCGGTCGAGCACGCCGAGGGCTGGCACCTGGACTTCGCCAGGGTGCACCCGCACGCGCTGTCGCTGTCCTGGCCGCTGTTCCCGACCGGGGGCAGCCTGGACTTCCTGTCCGCCGGCCAGTTCAACCGGGACTACTCCGAGGCCGTCACCCACCTGGACTGGGACATCTTCTACGACCGCTTCGACGGCGGGCAGTTCTTCGACGCCCTCAAGGCCGACATGAGCAAGCGGTACGACTACGTGCTCATCGACTCGCGCACCGGCCTGTCCGACATCGCCGAGATCTGCACCGTCCAGATGCCCGACGACCTGGTCGTCTGCTTCACCCTGAGCGACCAGTCCATCGACGGCGCCTCCCGGATCGCCCAGCACATCCACGACCGCTACCGCGAGCGCGGCATCCGCATCCTGCCCGTCCCGATGCGCATCGACGAGGGCGAGAAGGAGAAGGCCGACGCCGGCCGCTCCCTCGCCCGGGTCCGCTTCGACGGGCTGCCGGCCGGCCTCAACGGCGAGGAACTCGCCTCCTACTGGGGGTCGGTGGAGATCCCTTACCGGCCGTTCTACGCCTACGAGGAGATCCTCGCCACCTTCGGCGACCAGACCGGCACCCCCACCTCGATGCTCGCTGCCTGCGAGCGCCTCACCGCGATGATCACCCAGCGCAAGGTCACCTCCCTGCCGGTCATGGACGAGGAACTGCGGCTGCGCTACGTGGACGCGTTCACCCGCCGCCGCCCGTCCGTCCCCGCCGACCTCTACCTCTCCTACGTCCCCGAGGACCGGATGTGGGCGGACTGGATCGAGTCCGTGCTCACCCGGGCCGGCTTCCGGGTGCTGCCCCGCGACCTCAGCGCCGGCACCGACCCGCGCGAGGAGACCGAACGCGGCATCGACGCCGCCTACCGGACCGTCGCCGTGCTCTCGCCCGCCTACCAGCGCTCCCCGCAGGCCCGGGCGCTGTGGGAGTCCGTGGTCAACTCCGACCCCGCCGGCACCCGGCGCCAGCTCGTCCCCGTCCGCGTCGGCGACGTCAGGCTCACCGCGCCCTTCAGCAACCGCAACCCCGTCGACCTCGTCGGCCGCGACGAGACGCAGTCCGTCCAGACCCTGCTGCGCGCCCTCGGCCGCGGCGACGTCGCCCTGACCGAGCCCAACGGCAGCGGACCGCGCTTCCCCGGCAGCAAGCCGACCGTGTGGGACGTCCCGCCGCGCAACCCCTCCTTCACCGGCCGCGCCGCCGTCCTGGAACAACTGCGCAACCAGCTGCGCGGCGGCATGGCGGCCGTCCTGCCCACCCCCCAGACGCTGTACGGGCTCGGCGGCGTCGGCAAGACCCAGGTCGCGCTGGAGTACGCGCACCGGTTCATGTCCGACTACGACCTGGTCTGGTGGATCGACGCCGAACAGACCGAACTCGTCGCCCCCGCCCTCGCCGACCTCGCCCGCCGGCTCGGCCTGCGCGTCGGCGACTCCGTCACCGAAGCCGCCGAGGCCGCCAGGGAGGCGCTGCGCCGCGGCGTGCCCACCTCGCGCTGGCTGCTGATCTTCGACAACGCCGACGAACCGGCCGAGATCCGCCGCTTCTTCCCCGGCGGCTCCGGCCACATCCTGGTCACCTCCCGCAACCAGGCCTGGACCGGGCACGCCGAGGCGCTGGAGGTGGACGTCTTCACCCGCGGCGAGAGCGTCGAACACCTGTGCCGGCGCGCCCGCGGCCTGTCCCGCCCGGACGCCGACCGGGTCGCCGAAGCGGTCGGCGACCTGCCGCTCGCCGTCGAGGTCGCGGCCGCCTGGCTGGACACCACCGGCACCCCGGTGGAGACCTACGTCGCCCAACTGCACGCCGAGGCGGCCCGCGCGCTGGCCGTCGCCCGCCCCGCCGACTACCCGACCCCGGTCGGCGCGACCTGGAACGTCTCCATCGGCCGGCTGCGCCAGCAGTCCCCGGCCGCCGTCCGGCTGTTGCAGCTCTGCGCGTTCTTCGCACCCGAGCCGATCTCGATGAACCTCTTCTACAGCGACCAGATGATCCGGGCGCTGGTGAAGTACGACGCCGACCTCAGCGACAAGTTCATGCTGGGCAAGGTGATCCAGGCGATCGGCCGGTACGCGCTGGCCAAGGTCGACGCCGGCAGCAACAGCTTCCAGGTGCACCGGCTCGTCCAGGCGGTGATCCGGGCCGAGATGACCGACGACGAACAGGAGATCGCCGTCCACGAGGTGCATCGCATCCTCACCGGCGCCCGGCCCGTCCTCGGCGACACCGACGACCCCGCCAACTGGCCCGCCTTCGACGAGATCTGGCCGCACCTGTCGCCCTCCAAGGCGCACAACTGCGACGAGGCGGACACCCGCCAACTGCTCATCGACCGCGTCCGCTACCTCTGGAAGCGCGGCGAACTCGACCGCGCCCGCGACCTCGGCCACGCCCTCGACACCGAGTGGACCAACAAGCTCGGCGAGAACGACCGGCAGACCCTGCTGCTGCGCTTCCAACTCGCCAACGTGCTGCGCTCCCAGGGCAACTACGCCGAAGCCCTGGCCCTGGACGAGGACACCCTGGAACGCCAGCGGGCCCTGCTCGGCGAGCACCACCCGTACACCCTGATGACGGCCGGCTCCCTCGGCGCCGACCGCCGGGCACTCGGCCGGTTCCAGGCCGCACTCGACCTCGACCGCGAAATCCTCGACCAGTTCCGCGAGTTGTTCGGCGACGACAACCCGCGCACGCTCTCCATGGCCAACAACCTGGCCATCGACTACCGGCTCGTCGGCAACAGCGAGGCCGCCCGCGAACTCGACCAGGAAACCCTCGACCGGCGCACCGCCGTCCTCGGCCCCCGGCACCCCTACACCCTCTCCACCAAGTCCAACCTCGCCCGCGACCTGCGCGAACTCGGCGACTACCGCGGCTCGGTGGACCTGCTCCAGGAAGTCACCTCCGACCTCGGCGACGTCCTCGACCCCGACCTGCCGGAGAACCTGCGCAACGCCAAGTCCCTGGCCGTCTCGCTGCGCCGCATCGGCGCGCTCGCCGAAGCCCGCCGGATCACCAAGGAGACCTACGAGCGCTACCTGGAGCGCTACGGCGCCGACGCCCCCGACGCGCTCGCCTGCGCGCTCAACCTGGCCGCCGACCACAGCGCCTCCGGCGACAAGGAGGCCGCCCGCGACCTCTGCTCCACCGTCTTCGAAGGCCACCGCCGCCTGTTCGGCGACGAACACCCCTTCACCCTGGCCTGCGCCAACAACCTCGGCATCTACCTGCGCGGCAGCGGCGACATCCAGGGCGCCATCGAACGCGGCCGGCTCACCGTCGAAGGGCTGACCGACTCCGTCGGGCCGGACCACCCGTACACCCTCAACGCGGTGATCAACCTGGCCAACGCCTACGGCGACGACGGCCAGATCGGCCTCGCCGAGGAACTCGGCCGGGCCGCCTACCAGGGCCTGTGCGAGCGCTACACGCCCCGGCACCCGGACGCCGTCGCCTGCGAGGCCAACCTGTCGATCACCCTGCGCTCGGCCGGCCGGCACACCCAGGCCGCCGAACTGCGGGCCCGTGCGATCGGCGAGCTGATCCGGCAGTTCGGCGAGGAGCACCCCAACACGGTGGCGGCGCGCGGCTGGAAGCGGATCAACCGGGACCTGGAGCCGCAGCCGGTGTAAGCGGCGGTGTGAGCGGTGGTGTGAGCGGTGGTGCAGGCGCCGGTGAGAGCACGGCCTCCGGCCGGGGGCGGCGGGTACGCTGCGGGACCATGAGCAAGCAGACCCCGCCCCCGGTCCTGGTCACCCGGCGCCTCGCGCCCGGGGTGATCGAACGGCTCACCGCGCGCCACGCCGTCACCTGCCACGACTCCGACCAGGCGATGCCCCGGGCCGACCTGCTGGCCGCCGTCCGCGGCCGCCGCGCCGTGCTCACCACCCTGGACGACCGGGTCGACGGCGAGTTCCTGGACGCGGCCGGGCCGTCCCTGGAGATCGTCGCCAACCACGCCGTCGGGCACCACAACATCGACCTGGCCGCCTGCGCCGACCGCGGCGTGCTGGTCTCCAACACCCCCGGCGTGCTCACCACCGCCACCGCCGACATGGCCTGGGCGCTGCTGCTGGCCGCCACCCGCCGCCTCGGCGAGGGCGAGCGCCTGCTGCGCTCCGGCAGCCCCTGGACCTGGGCACCGAACTTCCTGCTCGGCATGGAGCTGGCCGGCACCCCGCTGGGCGTGCTCGGCATGGGCCGGATCGGGCAGGCGGTGGCCCGCCGGGCCCGCGCCTTCGACATGCCGGTCAGCTACCACAACCGCCGCGAGCTGCCGCCCGAGCAGGCCGACGGCGCCACCTGGCGGCCGCTGGAGGACCTGCTCGCCCACTCCACGGTGCTGGTCGTCACCGCCCCGCTCAGCGCCGCCACCCGGCACCTGCTGGACGCCCGCCGCCTCGCCCTGCTGCCGCGCGGGGCGGTGGTGGTCAGCATGACCGCCGGAGTGGTGGACGAGGAGGCGCTGGCCGCCGCGCTGGAGTCCGGCGCGCTGTTCGCCGCCGCCGTGGACAACTTCGAGCACGAGCCGGCCGTCCCGCCCGCGCTGCTCGCCCAGGAACGCGCCGTCCTGGCCCCGCACCTGGGCAGTGCCACCGTCGCCACCCGGCAGGCGATGGGCGGCCTGGCGGTGGACAACGTCCTGGCCGTGCTGGGCGGGGGAGCGCCGGTCACCCCGGTGACAGCCTGAGGCCTCATGACAGCCTGAGGCCTCAGCCCGCCGCCCAGGCCAGGGCGGTGGTCAGCACCCGGAACGCGCCGAAGTGCGCTGCGCCGGGCTCCAGGAAGAGCTCGGCGCCGGGGATGTGGTCGCCCAGCCAGCGGGAGTGCTCGACCGGGGAGAACTGGTCGTCGGTGCCGTGCCACAGCCAGCTCGGCACCGCGATGTCCTCGACCTTGAACCCCCAGTCGGCGGTGAACGCCAGCACGTCGTCGATCCAGCCGTCCGCGCCGTGCCGGAACGCCTCCCGGTAGTTGCTCTGCAGCATCCGCCGCAGCCCGTTGTCGGCCACCACCTCCCGGTCGGTGGGCGACAGTTCGGGCCGCAGCCCGTTCAACAGCCGGACCGGGTCGTCCTTGATCTGCCGGGAGCGGAACTCCATCGCGTCGGCGATCCGGCCGTGCCCGCGCTCGGCCTCCTGGTAGGCGTGCACGTTCGACGGGGTCATCCCGGCGTACCAGTCCAGGCCGGCCGCGTTGCGCGGCGCCAGGCCGACCAGCACCGCCACCCGGCTGACCCGCTGCGGCAGCAGCGCCGCGCAGGCCAGCGCATGCGGGCCGCCGCCGGAGCGGCCGAGCACCGCGAAGCCGTCCAGCTTGAGGTCGTCCGCGATGGCCCGCACGTCGGCCGCCGCCGCGCTCACCCGGCGGCCGAACTGCCGGGTCGAGTCGCCGTAGCCCGGCCGGTCGTAGGAGATCAGCCGCACCCCCAGCCGGTACAGCACGGTGCTGCGCGGGTGCGGGCCCACCCGGCTGCCGGGCATGCCGTGCAGCAGGAACACCGGGCGGCCGCGCGGGTCGCCCAGGGATTCGACGGCGAGGGCGCGACCGTCCGGGGCCTTGACCATCCGTAACGACACCTGCGGCCTCCTCAGTGGTCCCGGTCGGTGGTGGTGCGGATCTCCCGGCGGGCCTGCCAGGTGGTGTGCTCGCGGGAGACCGCGTCCTCGGCGTCCCGGGCCAGCCGGGCCCAGAGCTCCTCGGCGTCCGCCGACTCCACGTCCAGCCGGGCCAGTTGGCACCGGATGAGCTCCAGCTCGTCGGCGGCCAGCCCGTACGCGGCGGCCAGCGGGCGGTACTGGCGCAGCTGCGCCCACGCGGTGATCGAGGCGGCCACCGCCGAGACGGTGCCCAGCGCGTCGTAGGTGAACGCGCCGAGCGCCCGCAGCACCGCGAGCACCAGCCCGAGCGCCGGGAGCACCACGCCCAGCACCCCCGCCAGCGCCCCGGCCCGGGCGCAGTACCGGGACTTGGCGCGGTACCAGTCGTGCTGCACCTGGATCCGCTCCCGCAGGTACACCTCGCGCCGCACCGCGAGCGGCTGCTCGCGCAGGTCGCGCATCGCCGCCGTGATCCCGGCGAGCTCCGCCCCGGCGACCGGTGCGACCACCCGGCCGTCCCGGAAGGCGCCCAGCACCCCGCCGAGCTGGACGCGGTACAGGCCCTCCGCGTCCGGCAGGGTGTGCGGCGGCGGCTGGTAGGCGTCCGCCCGGACGGCGAACTTCCAGGCCAGCGTCTTGACCGACTCGGCGGCGGCCCGGCCCTCGTACCAGAGCCCCTGCGGGTTCTGCCGGCTGATCACCACCGCGAGGACGATCGCGCCGAGGTAGGCGGCGGCCGCCGGCCAGGCCCACGGCTCGCCGTCGGCCGAGCCGGTCGCGGCGGCGACCACCAGCAGGAGCAGCTCCCAGGCGGAGAGCAGCACCGAACGCCGCTGGCCGCGCAGCGAGGCCGCGTCGGCGGCCCAGAAGAACCCGGGCAGCAGCTCCCGCTCGCGCATCCACCCCGTCCGTCCCGCCCCAGACGCCATGTTCGGCCCCCACCCGTCGCTCCGGTCGCACCGCTCTCCTGCCCCGGGCGGCTTCCCGGTACGCCTGGCCCACCCCCGGGCCGCCCGCAATGGCCGGGATGCCCCGGTGGATTGTCCGGCCCGGGTACGTTCGGTGGGCGGGCGGACACCCTGCGTGGCCCGGTGTGCCCGCGGGCGCGACCGGTGGGCGTCAGTAGGTGTAGAGGATCCGGTCGGCGTTGTCGGCCATCTGCTTGGCGTTCCACTCGGTGCCGCCGGGGACGTTGCCGGAGCGGAACAGCGGCGGGGCCGCGGTGGTGCCGTCGGCCGCCGCGTCGGCCAGCCGGCCGACCGCCGAGGCGACCACGGCCTGCATGAGCGCGCTGGTCACGATGGTGGAGACCGGGCCGAAGGTGGTCTCGGCGGCCGGGTGGGTCAGCTCGCCGTCCCCGACCGCGATCTTGCTGTCCAGCACCACGTCGCAGTTGTCCTTCAGGTACGTGCCGGACGGGTGCGCCGGGGGCACCTCGCCCGGGTACGCCAGCGACGTCACGCCGATCACCTTCAGGCCGCGGTCCCGGGCGTACCGGGCCAGCTCGACCGGCATCACCTGGCGGCCGGACAGCGAGATCACGAACAGCAGGTCGCCGGAGGCGGCCGGGGTCAGGTCCAGGGTGGTGGTGGCCAGGCCGGACACCCGCTCCAGCGCGCTGGACAGCGGCGCGGGCATCACCGTCACCCCCGCCATCCCGGGGACGTTCAGCAGGTTCATCGGGACCAGCCCGCCGGCCCGGTAGACCACGTCCTGGGCCGGCAGCGCGGAGTGCCCGGCACCGAAGGTGAACACCCGGCGGCCCTCGGCGATCGCCTCGGCGAGCAGCGCCGCGGCGGCCTCGATGGCGTCGGCCTCCTCCTCCCGGACCCGCTGGAGATGGGCGATCGCGGCGTCGAAGTACCGGCCGACCAGGTCGTTCATCTGTTGCCTTCGCTCTCTGCCGGTGGGGGCGCCGGCCGGGTGGGGCGGGCCGGGAGGGTCCGGGCCGCCAGTGGAGAAAGCTACGGCGAGCACCGTGGCGCCCCGGCGGCACCGCTGTCAACAGGAACGAAAACCGGGACCCGGGGCCCTTGCGCGGGCCCGGTTGTCGGTGCAGTACGTCAGAATTGGCGGTGAGGACACCGAGGAACGGAGCCAGCGGCGATGTCTGGGCTGATCGACACCACTGAGATGTACCTTCGCACCATCCTGGAGCTGGAGGAGGAAGGCATCGTCCCGATGCGCGCCCGGATCGCCGAGCGACTGGAGCAGAGCGGCCCGACGGTCAGCCAGACGGTCGGCCGGATGGAGCGCGACGGGTTGTTGCAGGTCGCGGGAGACCGCCACCTCGAACTGACCGATGACGGGCGCCGGCTCGCCGTACGCGTCATGCGCAAGCACCGCATCGCCGAGTGCCTGCTCGTCGACGTGATCGGCCTGGAGTGGGAGCAGGTCCACGAGGAGGCCTGCCGCTGGGAGCACGTGATGAGCGAGACGGTCGAGCGCAAGGTGCTCGCCATGCTCGGCCACCCGACCCAGTCCCCGTACGGCAACCCGATCCCGGGCCTGGACGAGCTGGGCGACGCCAAGGCCGAGGGCGAGGGCTTCGACGCCGCGCTCGTCCCGCTGGACACCGTCAAGCCGGGCGACGGCGGTGCCAGCGTGGTGGTCCGCCGGATCGGCGAGCCGATCCAGACCGACGGCGAGCTGATGCGCACGCTGCGCCGGGCCGGGATCCGGCCGGGCTCCACCGTGCGGGTCAGCGCCGGCGTCGCCGGTGTGCTGGTCGGCACCGGGGAGAACGCGGCGGAGCTGGGCAAGGACATCGCCCAGCACGTCTTCGTCGCCCAGGCCTGAGGAGCGGGGGGCCGCGCCCGCCCGCCCCCCCCCGGGGCCCGGGCCCGTTCGGGGGCGCCCCCGCGGGGGGCGGCGGCGCGCCCGGTGCCCGCGCGCCGCTGGACCTTGGTCGGGGCCTCCGGGTCGACCCGCTCCGGCGCGGCCCGCTGGACCCTGGTCGGCGCCTCCGGGTCGAAGCGGGCCCCGCCGTCCGGCTCCCGCCCGGTCGCGGCATCGGGGTCCGTCCGGGTGCGCGGGACGGCGCCGAGCCGGGACGGCCGGTCCGGTACGACACCGAGGCGCCGCCCCCACGGCCGCCGGTCCACCCTGGTCGAGGGCTCGGGCCGGGGCCCGGGGCCGCTCTCCGGCCAGGGGCCTCGTCGGTCGTCGTCGGCCGGGCCGGCGTCCTCCGGTGTGGCCATGGCGGCGCTCTCCTCCCCGCTTCCCGGGGCCGGCGCGGGGCCGTAGCCACGCACCACACGGCCCCGGGTGGTGATTTTGACGCGCCATCATCCCGCATGGTGGGCCGTGGTGTTGGCCGATTTTCCGGAACGCGACCGAGCGGTTGCACGACCGCCGCCGAACGCCACCGCGGGCCTTCCCCACCTGCTCGGCCCCTACCCCCTGACGGCCCCGACGCGTCAGCCCCCGACCGGGCGTCCCCGGGGCTCCTCGGCGATCCGGCGGGCGATCTCGGCCGGCCGCACCGGGCGACCGAAGTGCCAGCCCTGCGCCCAGTCGCAGCCGATGGTCCGCAGCCGTTCGGCGTCCTTGCGGGTCTCCACGCCCTCGGCGGTGACGGTCAGCCCGAGCGCGTGCGCCATCGACACCAGGCCGCTGACGATCCGCCACCCGGTGGACTCGTCCTTCTCCGGGTCGTGCAGGTCGCCGACGAAGGAACCGGCGATCTTCAGCCCGGAGACCGGCAGGTCGCGCAGGTACGCGAGGTTGGACCAGCCGGTGCCGAAGTCGTCCACGGCCAGCGACACGCCGAGGTCCACCAGCCCGTGCAGGGTGCGCAGCGCCTCGTCCTCGGGCCCGACCACGGTCGACTCGGTGATCTCCAGCTGCAGCCGGGCCGGATCGAGTCCGGTCGCATCCAGGATCCGGCCGAGGTCGGTGACGAGCGCCGCGCTGCGCGCCTGGCGGACCGCCAGGTTGACGTTCAGCTGCGGCGCGGCGTCGCCGAACCGCTTGACCCAGTCCGCGGCCTGGCCACAGGCCTGCTCCAGCACCCAGCGGCCGAGCGGCATGATCAGCCCGGTCTCCTCGGCGGTGGTCACGAACTCGTCCGGGCCGAGCACGCCGAGCTGCGGGTGGCGCCAGCGCACCAGCGCCTCCACCGCGGCCAGCTGGCCGTCCGCCAGCGCGTACAGCGGCTGGTAGTCGATGAAGAACTCGCCCCGGTCGAGGGCGGCCGGCATCCGCACCGACACCGCGTAACGGCTGACCGCGCGGGCGTTCTCCTTGGGGTCGAACAGTGTCCAGCGGCCGCGGCCGGCCTCCTTGGCCCGGTACAGCGTCAGGTCGGCGGCCCGCACGGCCGCGCCCGGGGTGGTGGTGGACACCCGCCGCTCCAGCACGCCGACGCTCGCGCCCACGGCCAGCTTGTGGTCGCCGATCAGCACCGGCCCGGCCAGCGCCTTGAGCACCGTCTTCGCCGCCGCGACGGCCTCCTGCTCGCCCCGGCAGTTCTCCAGCAGCACCACGAACTCGTCGCCGCCGAGCCGGGCCACCAGGTGGCCGAGCGGGTTGAGCGCGGCCTTCAGCCGGGCCGCCACGGCGGACAGCAGCTCGTCCCCGGTGTCGTGGCCGAGGCTGTCGTTGACCACCTTGAAGCCGTCGAGGTCGACGTAGCAGAGGCCGAACCTGGCGCCCGGATCCGGATCCTCGAACAGCTTCTCCAGCCGCTCGAAGAAGGCCGCCCGGTTCGGCAGGCCGGTCAGCGGGTCGTGGGTGGCCTGGTGGCGCAGCCGCTCCTGGAGCCGGTAGCGGTCGGTGACGTCCTCCAGCATCGCGACCTGGTACTGCGGGACGCCGTCGTCGTCGCGGATCAGCGAGACGGTCAGATGGGTCCAGACCACCTCGCCGTCCTGGCGGTAGTACGGCTTGTCGAACTGGAAGTAGTCCCGCTTGCCGCTGATCAGCTCCTCGTACGCCTCCCACACGCCCGGGGTGTCCTCGGGGTGGACGAGGTCGCCGACCCGGCGGCCGGTCATGTCCTCCGGGCTCGCGCCGAACAGCTCCTGGAGCGCCTTGTTGACCGCCAGGATGTTGCCGTCGGTGTCGCCGATGCCGATCCCGATGGCCGCGCTCTCGAACAGCGCCCGGAACCGGGCCTCGGAGTCGCGCAGCGCCCGCTCGGCCTCCTTGCGGGCGGTGTCGGCGGCGGTGCGGATCGCCTCCTGCTCCCGCAGCGTGCGCTCGCGCAGGGCGGCGGCCCAGCCGGCCGCGAAGGCGCCGGTCAGGGCCGGGCCGCGGTCGTCGCCGAGCGGCTGCACCTGGAGCAGTTCCACCGCCCGGGCCAGCACCACCGGGTCGGTGAAGTGCGCGTCGACCAGTTCCGCGCCGGCCTGCTCGGCCAGCCGGGGCTCGAACGGCTCGCCCAGCTGCGCGCGGTGGAGCAGGGCGGCGGTGCGGGCGGTGAGGCGGCCGAGCAGCCCGGGGTCGACGGCCGTGCCGTGGTCGGCGGAGAGCAGTCGCGCCCAGGCCTCGTGGAACCGCTCGGCGCTGCCGGCGACCGGGGCGGCGCTCATGCGTCCGCCCGGGTGCGTGCGGTCACCGCTGCGGGGTGGCCGCCGCAGACGGCGGCGGTCCGGGCGGGGGGCGCAGTGGTCCGGGCAGGGGGCGCAGTGGTCCGCGCGGCGGGCACGGCGGGGGGGGCGGGGGGCGGGCGCGCGCGCGCGCGCCCGCGCCCGCGCCGCCCCCCCCCCCCCCCCCCCCCCCCCCCCCCCCCCCCCCCC
>NZ_JBHWIR010000040.1:0-3436 GCF_042731835.1 Kitasatospora sp. NPDC059817
CTCTCCGGGTGGGCCGCCGCCGTTCGTTCCGGACTGGGTGGAGCCGCGGAACCGGGCCGGACGGGGGTTTGGCCGCCCCGGCCCCGCGTCCGGCGTCAGGAGTCGCGTCGAACAGCCTCGACGCGACGGCGCCGGAGCACCATGCCGGCCCAGCCCACGCTGATCGCGGCGGCGCCGGCCAGCAGCAGCGGGCCGGTGGCCGACGTGCCGACGGCTGCGGCGGCGGTCGGGATCACGGCGCCGGCCGGGGAGTTGGGGTCGCCGCCGTGGCCGTGGTGGGCGACCGTGGACTTGGGTGCGTCGGCCGCGATCTGCGCGTCGCTGGGCGCGGCCGGGGCCTGCGCGGTGAGCGCCGAGACGGCCGGGGCGCCGGCCGCGGTGGCCGCGCCGAAGTCGACGTCGGAGCAGCTGTAGAACGCCTCCGGGCTGTCGCTGCGCTGCCAGACCGTGTACAGCAGCTGGCGGCCGGTGCGCTGCGGCAGGGTGCCGGCGTAGGTGTAGAAGCCGTTGGTGGCGGTGCGGTCGACCTGCACCTGGGCGACCGGCGTCGGGTCGAGGTCCGACCACTTCAGCGGCTTGGTGGGGTCGTAGCCCGGCTTGGTGATGTAGACGGTCTGGGTGCCCACGTGGGGCGCGGTGGTGCGGAACTGGAAGGTGAAGGCGCCCGCCTTGACGGCGGTGGCCGGCCAGTCGGTGCGCGGCCAGTCCAGGGCCTGGTACTTGTCGCGGTTGGCCGAGCAGAGCTTGCCGTCCGGGATCAGCGCCTGGTGGTTGCCGGCCGCGTTGGCGATGTTGACCTCGTTCCAGTCGTACAGCGGCTGGGTGCCGCTCGCGGCGACGAGGTCCTTGCAGATCTGGGACACCGGGTGCTCGGGGCCCTCGGCGTAGCAGGCGGCGACCCGGCTGACCGGGTTGGTCATGGTGCCGTGGGCGCTGGCGGTGCCTGCGGTGGAAACGGCCACCGCGAGGGCCGCGGCGCCGACCGCGCCGACGGACAGGGCACTTCGCTTGATGGACATGGGGTGGGGACTCCTTGACCGTCGTTCCGGGCGAGTGTGGGGGGAGCGGACACGCCTGCCCGTTCGGGGGCCGCCGGCCCGGACCGCGGACCCCTGGCCAGAGCGTATGATTGGTCTGGACCAGCTGGCAATAGTCGTGCGTGCCACGCTTCCTGACGGACTGTAGGCCCCCGAACAGGGCAAAGGCCCGACGGAACGGCCGGGTTAGGCGTTCCATCGGGCCCGCTTAAGGCTCCGGAAAGGTCGTCGGACGGCCGTTCGGGCGGTCAGGCCGCGCCGGTCACAGGAACGCCTTCCCCTCGCCCCGGTACGTCGGGACGGTCCGGACGATCCGGTCGCCCTCGATCAGGTGCAGTTCGGTGAAGCGCTCGCACAGTTCGCCCGCCTTGGCGTGCCGGAACCAGACCCGGTCGCCGATCAGCAGGTCGTCCGCGGCCGCGCCGAGCAGCGGGGTCTGCACCTCCCCGGCGCCCTCCATCGGGTCGTAGCGCAGCCCCTGCGGCAGGTACGGCACCGGCGAGCGGTCCGGGCCGGCCGCGCCGGAGGCGGGGTAGCCGCCGCCGAGCACCGTCACCACGCCGACGCCGGGGCGGCGCACCACCGGCTGACCGAACAGTGCGGCCGGACGGCCTTGGAACGAGCGGTAGTTGTCGAACAGCCGGGGCAGGTAGAGCCCGGAGCCCGCCGCGACCTCGGTGACCGCGCGCTCGGCCACGGTGGACTCCACGCTGCCGGTACCGCCGCCGTTGACGAACTCCAGCTCGGCCACCCGCCGCAGCCGCCGGACCACGGCCGCCCGCCGCTCGGCCAGTTCGGTCCTGGCCCTGGCCTGCATCAGCCGGATCAGCTGCGAGCGCAGCGGCCGGCCGGGCACCTGGTCGCCCACCCCGGCGACGTGCCCCTCGTAGGCCATCAGGCCGACCACCCGGAAGCCCCGGCGGTGCTGGACGAGTTCGGCGAAGGCGCCGAGGTCCTCGGGGGTGCGCAGCGGGGAGCGCCGGGCGCCCACCCGGACCCGCCCGCCGAGCAGGTGCAGCGCGGTGTCCAGCTCCAGGCAGACCCGCACCTCGGCGTCGCCGCCACGGGCCTTGTCGATCAGGTCCAGCTGGGCGGGGTCGTCGAGGACGACGGTGACCTCGTTGGCGAGCGCCGGATCGGCGGTCAGCTCGGTGTAGCAGGCCCGGTCGGCGGAGGGGTAGGCGAGCAGGACGTCGCGCACGCCGGTGCGGGCCAGCCAGAGCGACTCGTCGAGGGTGTAGCTCATCACCCCGGCGAAGCCGTCCACGGCCAGCGCGCGGTCCAGCAGCGCCCGGCAGCGCACCGACTTGCTGGCCACCCGGACCGGCTTGCCGGCGGCCCGGCGCACCAGGTCGGCGGCGTTGGCGTCGAAGGCGGCGAGGTCGACGACGGCCACCGGCCCGTCCAGGTGCGCGGTGGCCCGGTCGTACCGGAGGCGGTCGGAGACCGGGGTGGGGGCGGTCGCGGGTGCGTCGAGGATCACCATGGGCGCAGGGTGCCACACCGCACTACCGGTGGGTAGGCCCCGCGTGCAGGGAAATGGGGCGGCTCGCGCGCGGTGGCATAGGGTCGGGCGGGTGGACCGCAAAGACTTCTCCAACCCGGCGTTCGTCGGCAAGGGCATCCCGAACCCCGGCTTCTCCGACGACGACGGCACCGCCGACCCGGCGCTCGCCGAGGCCCTCGCCCGCTGGTCGCAGGACCGCGCGGCCGAGCCGGAGGTGCTGGCGGCGCTGACCCCCACCCGGCTGATGGTCCCGATCGTCGCGATCCTCGGCGAGGTCGAGGTGGACGCGCACGGGCACAAGCACGAGAAGACCAGCGACATGGCCGTCCCGGTGCTGGAGGCCCCGGACGGGCGCCGCGCGCTGCCGGCCTTCACCTCGCTCGACTCGCTCGCCCGCTGGCGTGCCGACGCCCGCCCGGCGCCGACGGCGGCCCCGCAGGCCGCGATGGTCGCCTTCTCCGAGCGCGCCGACACCCTGCTGGTCGACCCGGCCGGGCCGGTGCCGTTCCAGCTGAGCGGTGCCCGGCTGCGGGCGCTCGCGGAGAACCGCCCGTTCCTGCCGCCGGCCCGGGACCCGGAGGTGCGCGAGGCGGTCCGCGGGCTGCTGGCGGCCGAGCCGCAGGTGCTCACCGGGCTGCTGGCGGCCTCGGAGGGTGCGGACGGGGTGCTCGCGGTGGTGTTCGACCCGGCGCTGGACCAGGACGGGCTGCAGGCGGCCGTGCAGCGGGTCGGGCGGGCGGTGGCCGCCGACCCGGTGCTGCGGGTGCGGCTGGACCGCGGGCTGGACCTCGCGGTGCTGCCGGCGAGCGCGGAGCTGCCGGGGGAGCCGCTCTACCGGCGGTAGGGAGCGCTAGGAAGCGGTAGGGAGCCGTAGGAAGTGCGTCGGGGGCGG
>NZ_JBHWIR010000040.1:3445-20693 GCF_042731835.1 Kitasatospora sp. NPDC059817
CGGGGGGGGGGGGGGGGGCGGGGGCCCCGGGGGGGGGGGGGGCGGGGGGGGGGGGGGGGGGGCGGCGCGCGGGGGGGGGGGGGGGGGGGGGGCGGCCCCCCCCCCCCCCCCCGAGTCGCGTCCGGGTCAGGAGTAGACCGGCCCGGTGAACTTCTCGCCCGGGCCCGTGCCCGGCGCGTCCGGGACGATGGAGGCCTCGCGGAAGGCCAGCTGCAGCGAGCGCAGGCCGTCCCGCAGCGGCGCCGCGTGGAAGTTGCTGATCTCCGGGGCGCCGGCGGTGACGAGCCCGGCCAGCGCGGTGATCAGCTTGCGGGCCTCGTCGAGGTCCTTGTCCTTCTCCCCGCCCTCGGCCAGGCCGCACTTGACCGCGGCGGCGCTCATCAGGTGCACCGCGACGGTGGTGATCACCTCGACGGCCGGGACCTCGGCGATGTCCCGGGTGAGGTCGTCGAAGCCGATCGCGTCGTCGTCCGCGCCGGGGGTCTTGGTGGGCTCGCTGCTCAAGGGGGGCTCGTTCCGTCGTGCCGGTGTCAGTACCCCTGGAGCGTACAAGGGCCCTTCCGGAGGCGGACAAAGGTGGTGAGGTGGGGCGGAATAGCGTTCGACTCCGCAGCGCTGTATGCTTCGAGACTGACCGGCCGGGATCCCGTATGGGCACCTGGCCAGCAAGAGGAGGCTCCACCCAGGAGGCCCGAGAGGGCAACCGCGAAAGTCTCCCACCTGGTCGACCTCAGGGTCGACGGGTCCCGGTCCGCGACGGGCGCCACGGCGCCGAGTCGCAGCAGCGCTCCTCACCAGGGTGTTGCCCCCGGATTGTGTGGAGCCCCGCTTGTACCGAGCGGGGCTTTTTTCGTGTCGCGGTGCACACGGTGCCGAACAGGTGCCGGGCAGCGCAGCACGAATGAAGCCCCGCCCAGTGGTCGAGTCCACTACGTGCGTCCGCCGTCCGACGGCCGCATCGCAGAAGGTGCAACCGAGGAGGCCCCATCAGCACCGAGCCCCGCATCAACGACCGGATTCGCGTCCCGGAGGTGCGACTCGTCGGTCCCAGCGGCGAGCAGGTCGGCATCGTGCCGCTTGCCAAGGCGCTGGAGCTCGCGCAGGAGTACGACCTTGACCTGGTCGAGGTCGCGGCGACCGCCCGGCCGCCGGTGTGCAAGCTCATGGACTACGGCAAGTTCAAGTACGAGTCGGCCATGAAGGCCCGTGAGGCGCGCAAGAACCAGGCGCACACGGTCATCAAGGAGATGAAGCTCCGGCCGAAGATCGACCCGCACGACTATGACACCAAGAAGGGTCACGTCGTCCGGTTCCTCAAGCAGGGCGACAAGGTCAAGATCACGATCATGTTCCGTGGTCGTGAGCAGTCCCGCCCCGAGCTGGGCTTCCGCCTGCTGCAGCGGCTCGCCGACGACGTCCAGGACCTGGGCTTCATCGAGTCGTCGCCGAAGCAGGACGGCCGAAACATGATCATGGTTCTTGGCCCGCACAAGAAGAAGACCGAGGCGATGGCCGAGGCCCGCGCCCTCGCCGACGCCCGCAAGGCCGAGCGTCAGGGCCGTACCCCCGGCTCCGACGCCGCTGCGGACGACGACCTGCTGGACGACGACCTGCTGGTCGACGACGAGGTCGCCGATGACGAGGTCGCCGACGACGAGGCGACCGAGGCGGCCGAGGCACAGGACGCCCCGGCCGAGGCGCCGGCCGTCGAGGCCGACGCTCCGGTCGAGCAGCCGGCCGCCTCCCAGGGCGCCTGAGCCTTCACCGGCCAGGGCGGCCCGGGAGACCGGCCCCAAGGTGACGGGGCGCCCCGCCCGGTCACACAGATCCATCCAGTTCACGCCCGCGTGGCGCAGGCCGCGCGGGCGCGGACGGGACCGACGAGGAGATACGGCGAAATGCCGAAGCAGAAGACGCACAGTGGCGCCAGCAAGCGCTTCAAGATCAGTGGCTCTGGCAAGGTGCTCCGCGAGCGCGCCGGCCGTCGCCACCTCCTGGAGCACAAGCCCTCGACGCTGACCCGCAAGCTGGCCGGGACCGTCGAGCTGGCCCCCGCTGACGCCAAGAAGATCAAGAAGCTTCTCGGCAAGTGATCGCCCTCCCGCCCGGCGCGAGCCGTGAGCGGGGCAGCTGATCCTTCCCGACCCATTCGAATGACGGACCACGTGAAGTAGTCCGTGGTCCAACCCAAGGAGTAATCAAGTGGCACGCGTCAAGCGGGCAGTCAACGCCCACAAGAAGCGCCGGGTCATCCTGGAGCGCGCCAGCGGCTACCGTGGCCAGCGCTCGCGCCTGTACCGCAAGGCCAAGGAGCAGGTCACCCACTCGCTGGTCTACAACTTCAACGACCGCAAGAAGCGCAAGGGCGACTTCCGTCAGCTGTGGATCCAGCGCATCAACGCTGCGGCCCGTGCCAACGGCATCACCTACAACCGCTTCGTGCAGGGCCTGAAGGCCGCCAGCGTCGAGATCGACCGCAAGATGCTGGCCGACCTGGCCGTCAACGACCCGGGCGCGTTCGCGTCGCTGGTCGAGGTCGCCCAGAAGGCGCTGCCGGCCGACGTGAACGCCCCCAAGGCTGCCGCCGACGCCGCCTGATCTTCCGAGATCAGTTGAGCTCTGACCGGACCCGCAGGCTCCCTGCGGGTCCGGTTCTGCGTTTCCCCGGATCTTCAGCGCCGCCCGCCACAGAGAACGAGACCATGCCGAGCACCGACACCCCCCTGCTCACCTCCCTGCGCTCGCCGCGCGTCGTCGCCGCCCGCCGGCTCGCCAAGCGGAACCAGCGCACCAAGGAACGCCGCTTCCTGGTCGAGGGCCCGCAGGCCGTCCGGGAGGCCGTCGCCTTCGGCCAGCTGCCGGAATCGGCCGAGCACGCCGTGGTCGAGGTGTACGTGACCCCGGAGGCCGCCGAGCGGCACGCCGCCCTCGTCGAGGCGACGCTGGCCGAGGGGCTGCCGGTGCTGACCGCCACCGACGAGGTGATCGCCGACATCTGCGACACGGTGACCCCGCAGGGCATCGTGGCGCTCTGCCGCTTCATCGACACGCCGTTCGCCGAGGTGCTCAAGGCCCGCCCCAAGCTCGTCGCGGTCCTCGCCCACGTCCGCGACCCCGGCAACGCCGGCACCGTGCTGCGTACCGCCGACGCGGCCGGCGCGGACGCCGTGGTGCTCACCGACGCCTCGGTGGACCTGTACAACCCGAAGGCCGTCCGGGCCTCCGTCGGCAGCCTGTTCCACCTGCCGGTGGCGGTCGGCGTGCCGGTCGAGGAGGCCGTCGCGCAGCTGCGCGCGGCCGGGGTCCGGGTGCTCGCCGCGGACGGCGCGGGGGAGCGCGACCTGGACCAGGAGCTCGACGAGGGCACCCTGGGCGCGCCCGGCGCGTGGGTGTTCGGCAACGAGGCCTGGGGGCTCCCGGAGGAGACCCGCGCGCTGGCCGACGAGGTCGTGCGCGTCCCGATCCACGGGCACGCCGAGAGCCTCAACCTGGCCACCGCCGCGGCCGTCTGCCTGTACGCCTCGGCCCGGGCGCAGCGCTCGCCCGGCGGCTGCCGCTCGAACGCCTGACCCGCACGCTCCAGTCGCCACCGGCCGAGGGCCTACTACAGGGGGCTGCGAGGCGCTAGGGTCTGCCTCTGTGGGGGGAACGGCACGGTGGGTAATCGGGGAGGACACCCATGGTCGGCAGCGGGCCAGAGCTCGACCCGGACGACCTACCGGACGGCCTGGTGGTCGCCGATGCGCTGGGCCGGGTGGTCTGCTTCAACCGGGCCGCGGCCCGGCTCACCGGCCTGCCCCCGGAGGCCGCGCTCGGTAGCGGGCTGGAGGACGTCCTCCCGCTGGAGGACCTGGACGGCCGCCGCTGGTGGCAGCTGACCGACCCGTACGGCGGCCTGGCCACCCGCACCGGCCAGCCGGAGCGCAACCTGCTGCTGCCCGGTGGCCGCGAGGTGCTGGTCTCCGCCCGGTACGTCCGGGACGTGCCGCTGGGGCCGCCGCAGCGGGTGGTGGTCGCGCTGCGCGGCACCGAGGCCCGGCGCCGCACCGAGCGCAGCCACGCCGAGCTGATCGCCACCGTCGCCCACGAGCTGCGCTCGCCGCTCACCAGCGTCAAGGGCTTCACGGCGACGTTGCTGGCCAAGTGGGAGCGGTTCACCGACGGGCAGAAGCGGCTGATGCTGGAGACGGTGGACGCCGACGCCGACCGGGTCACCCGGCTGATCGCCGAGCTGCTGGACATCTCCCGGATCGACGCCGGCCGGCTGGAGCTGCGCAAGCAGGTGGTCGACCTGGCCGCCGCGGTGCGCCGGCACGTCGAGCGCAAGGTCGCCACCGGCATCCCCGAGGAGCGCTTCGACGTCCGGATCAGCGAGTCGCTGACCGTCCTGTGGGCCGACCCGGACAAGGTCGACCAGGTGCTGGCCAACCTGCTGGAAAACGCGGTGCGCCACGGCGAGGGAACTGTCACGATCGAGGTGGCACCGGCCAAGGAGGTCGTCGAGGCGCCCCTCTGGGAGCGCTCGGGCACCCCTCCCCGCATCGTGGAAGGAACCGCGGTCACCGTGAGCGACGAAGGAAGCGGCATCCCCGAGGAGTCGATGCCGCGCGTCTTCACCCGCTTCTGGCGCGGTTCCAAGCGCGGCGGCACCGGCCTGGGCCTGTACATCGTCAAGGGCATCGTGGAGGCCCACGGCGGCTCGATCCGGGTCGACCGGGCCCCCTGCGGCGGCGCCCGGTTCCGATTTATCCTGCCCGCCAGCGTTCCGGACTTCATGCTCTGAAAGAGATGAACGACAAGCAGAGCATGCTCTGAAAGAGATGAACGACGAGCAGAGCATGCTCTGAAGGAGCATGAACGCATGCTCCGGGGTCCCGCTGGACGGGCTTCCAGGCAGCCGCGCTACGCGCTGCGACTACACTCGACCTTTGGCGTTGTGGTACGCCCTGTGCGGCTGAGCCGCGGACACCCCTCTTCCCCGTCGTACGGAGAACGGCTGCCCGTGCCCCGGCCACACCGGGCGTACCGCAGAGGCAGCCACCCTTACCTGAGCACGGACGAGCAGGAGCACGGGAAGATAGAGATGTCGGCACCCAACAAGTCGTACGACCCGGTCGAGGTCGAGGCCCTCAAGCCCGAGGTGGTGGAGCAGGCGCGGGACGAGGCCGTCGCCGCCTTCGCCGCCGCCAGCACGCTCGACGAGCTGAAGGAGGCCAAGGTCGCCCACACCGGCGACCGTTCCGCGCTCTCCCTCGCCAACCGCGAGATCGGCGCCCTGCCCCCGCACGCCAAGGCCGCCGCCGGCAAGCTGATCGGCCAGGCCCGCGGCGCCGTCAACAAGGCCCTCGCCAAGCGGCAGGCCGAGCTGGAGGCGGAGCGCGACGCCCGCGTGCTGGTCGAGGAGGCGGTGGACGTCACGCTGCCGTACGACCGCGCCCCGCGCGGCGCCCGGCACCCGCTGACCACCCTGGCCGAGCGCATCGAGGACACCTTCGTCGCGATGGGCTACCAGGTCGCCGAGGGCCCCGAGGCCGAGGCCGAGTGGTTGAACTTCGACGCCCTCAACCTGGGCCCGGACCACCCGGCCCGCTCGATGCAGGACACCTTCTTCGTGCAGGCCCCGGACGGCTCCGCCGACTCCGGCGTGGTGATGCGCACCCAGACCTCCCCGGTCCAGGCCCGCACCCTGCTCGACCGCGAGCCCCCGGTCTACGTGGTCTGCCCCGGCCGCGTCTACCGCACCGACGAGCTGGACGCCACGCACACCCCGGTGTTCCGCCAGGTCGAGGGCCTCGCGGTGGACGAGGGCATCACCTTCGCCGACCTCAAGGGCACCATCGAGGTGCTGGTCGAGAAGCTGATCGGCGGCGGCCTGGAGCTGCGCTGGCGTCCCTCGTACTTCCCGTTCACCGAGCCGAGCGCCGAGATCGACCTGCAGTGCTTCGTGTGCCGCGGCGAGAGCGTCGGCAACCCGGACCGCCCCTGCCGGACCTGCTCCTCCGAGGGCTGGATCGAGCTCGGCGGCTGCGGCGTGGTCAACCCGCGCGTGCTGGTCGCCTGCGGCGTCGACCCCAACCGCTACAGCGGGTTCGCCTTCGGCCTGGGCCTGGAGCGGATCCTGATGAATCGTCACAACGTCGCCGACATGCGCGACATGGTCGAGGGTGACGTGCGCTTCACCCTCCCGTTCGGGATGGAGATCTGATGCGCGTCCCGCTTTCCTGGCTGCGTGAGTACGTCGACCTGCCGGCCGGCGAGACCGGCCGTGACGTGGCGGAGCGCCTGGTCCGGGCCGGCCTGGAGGTCGAGACCGTCGAACAGCTCGGCGGCGACCTCAAGGGCCCGCTGGTGGTCGGCGAGGTGCTCTCCATCGAGCAGCTGACCGGCTTCAAGAAGCCGATCCGGCACTGCCTCGTCAACGTCGGCGACGCCAACGGCACCGGCGAGCCGCAGGAGATCGTCTGCGGCGCCACCAACTTCGCCGTCGGCGACAAGGTCGTCGTGGTGCTCCCGGGCGCCGTGCTGCCCGGTCCCTTCCCGATCGCGGCCCGCCAGACCTACGGCCGCACCTCGGCCGGCATGATCTGCTCGGCCCGCGAGCTCGGCATGGGCGACGACCACGACGGCATCATCGTGCTCCCGCCGGAGTTCGAGCCCGGCACCGACGCGATCGAGCTGCTCCAGCTGGTCGACGAGGTGCTGGACATCGCCGTCACCCCGGACCGCGGCTACTGCCTGTCGCTGCGCGGCGTCGCCCGCGAGGCCGCCGCCGCGTACGGGCTGCCGCTGGCCGACCCGGCGCTGCTCGACGTGCCGCCGGCCAACTCCTTCGGCTACCTGGTCAAGGTCAACGACCCGGCCGGCTGCGACCGCTTCGTGGCCCGCACGGTCGTCGGCATCGACCCGACCGCCAAGTCCCCGATCTGGCTGCAGCGCCGCCTCCAGAAGGCCGGCATCCGCCCGATCTCGCTGACCGTCGACATCACCAACTACGTGATGCTGGAGGTCGGCCAGCCGCTGCACGCCTACGACAAGCAGCGCGTGAGCGGCCCGATCACGGTCCGCCGGGCGGAGCAGGGCGAGAGCCTGACCACCCTCGACGGCGTGCAGCGCAAGCTCTCCGCCGAGGACCTGCTGATCTGCGACAACAGCGGCCCGATCGGCCTGGCCGGTGTCATGGGCGGTGCCTCCACCGAGATCCTCGACCCGGCCGCCGGCCCGGGCACCACCGAGGTGATCATCGAGGCGGCGCACTTCGAGCCGGTCGCCATCGCCCGCGCCGCCAAGCGGCACAAGCTGCCCTCCGAGGCGTCCAAGCGCTTCGAGCGCGGCGTCGACCCGGAGGCCGCCCGCGCCGCCGCCCAGCGCGCCGTCGACCTGCTGGTCCTGATCGCCGGCGGCACCGCCGAGGCCGGGGTCACCGACATCGCCGCCCCGCACCCGGTGCGCACCATCACCATCTCCGCCGACCTGCCCGACCGGGTCGCCGGCACCGCGTACGGCCGCGAGACCGTGACCCGGCGCCTGCAGGAGATCGGCTGCTCGGTCGCCGGCGCCGACGTCCTGGAGGTCACCCCGCCGACCTGGCGCCCCGACCTCACCGACCCGTACGACCTCGCGGAGGAGGTCATCCGGCTGGAGGGCTACGACAACGTCCCCGCCCGGATGCCCAACGTGCCCCCGGGCAAGGGCCTGACCGAGGCCCAGCGCGTCCACCGCCGGATCGGCGTCGCGCTGGCCGGGGCCGGCTACGTCGAGGTCAACAACTACCCGTTCCTCGGCGAGAGCGCCTTCGAGGCGCTCGGCCTGGAGCCGGACGACCGGCGCCGGCGCACCGTCAAGCTGGTCAACCCGCTCAACGACGAGGAGCCGGCGCTGCGCACCACGCTGCTGCCGGGCCTGCTCGGCTCGCTGCGGCGCAACGTCGGCCGCGGCAACACCGACCTGGCGATCTACGAGACCGGCACCGTCTTCCTGCCCAAGGACGAGCTGTCCGTGGCCCCGCGCCCGGCCGTCGACCGCCGGCCCAGCGCCGAGGAGCTGGCCGCGCTGGACGCCGCGCTGCCGGACCAGCCGCGCCGGGTCGCCGTCGCCCTCGCGGGCGAGCGGCTGCCGTCCGGCTGGTGGGGCCAGGGCGCCGGGGCGTCCTGGGCGGACGCCGTCCAGGCGGCCCGTACGGTGGCCCGCGCGGCCGGCGTCGAGCTGACCGTGCGGCAGGGGCAGCGGGCGCCGTGGCACCCGGGCCGCTGCGCCGAGCTGGTCGTCACCGGCACCGACCGGGTGGTCGGCCACGCCGGTGAGCTGCACCCGCGCGTCGTCAAGGCGCTCGGCCTGCCGGCCCGCACCAGCGCGATGGAGATCGACGTCGACCTGCTCACCGCGGACGGCGCCGAGAAGGTCAACGGCCCTGCGGTCTCCGGCTTCCCGGTGGCCACCCAGGACGTCGCGCTGATCGTCGACGCCGCCGTTCCGGCCGCCGAGGTGGAGGCCGCGCTGCGCTCCGGCGCGGGCGAACTGCTGGAGGCCATCCGGCTGTTCGACGTCTTCACCGGCGAGCAGGTCGGCGAGGGCCGCAAGTCGCTGGCGTACGCGCTGCGCTTCCGCGCCGCGGACCGCACGCTGACCGCCGACGAGGCGACCGCCGCCCGCGAGGCGGCCGTCGCCGAAGCCGTCGCCCGTACCGGCGCGGTGCTGCGCGGCGCCTGATCCCGTCAGGCCCCAAGGCCCCGTTCGGACCTCGGTCCGGGCGGGGCCCTTTGCCGTTCCTCGACTTTTCCTGCCTTCCCTCGCCTGCCCTCACCTTTCCTTGGCTTCCCTCACCTTTCCTTGGCTTGACGGAACGTCACCATGTCCACTTAACTCATTAACTATGGAACTAGATAAAGGCGCCGACCCGCCCCCTCCGATCGAGTTCCGCCTGGACCCGGCCTCCGGTGTCCCGACCTATCTGCAACTCGTGCAGCAGGTCGAACAGGCGCTGCGGATGGGCTGGTTGACGGAGGGGGACCGGCTTCCCCGGGTGCGCGAGGTGGTGGCGGGGCTGGCGATCAACCCGAACACCGTGCTCAAGGCGTACCGCGAGCTGGAGCACCGCGGCCTGGCCGTCGGCCGGCGCGGCCAGGGCACCTTCGTGCGCGGACTGCCCGCCGGGGTGGTGCCGTTGCGTGAACGGGCCGCGCTGCGGCGGGGATTGCTGGACTGGATGTGCGCGGCGCGGGCCACCGGGCTGGACGAGGAAGGGATGACCGCGGTGTTCGAGGACACGCTGCGCGACCTGCGGAACGGAGAGGTGGCGTCATGACGGCGGACACCGTGATCGACTGCGGCGGGATCGGCAAGCGCTACCGCCGTTCCTGGGCGCTGCGGGACTGCCATCTGGCCGTCCCCGCCGGGCGCGTGGTGGCGCTGGTCGGGCCGAACGGCGCCGGCAAGACCACGCTGCTGGGCCTGGCCGCCGGGCTGACCCGGCCGAGCGAGGGCGCCATGACCGTTCTCGGCGACCAACTGCCGGGCTCTCCGGCGGCGTTGGACCGGATCGGGTTCGTCGCCCAGAACGCCGCGCTCTACCCCGGAGTGCCCGTGCGCGACCTGCTCCGGATGGGCCGGTACCTGAACCGCCGCTGGGACGACGCCCGGGCGCACGCCCACCTGGAGGGCCTCGGCATCCCGCTGGACCGCAGGTACGGCCGCCTCTCCGGCGGCCAGCAGGCCCAGGTCTCGCTCGCCCTGGCGCTCGCCAAGCGCCCCGAACTGCTGCTGCTGGACGAGCCGTTGGCCGCCCTGGACCCGCTGGCCCGGCACGACTTCATGGCGGTGCTGCTGACCGCCGTGGCCGAGGACGGCCTGTCCGTGGTGTTCTCCTCGCACGCCGTCAACGAGCTGGAGCAGAGCTGCGACCACCTGGTGGTGCTCGGCGGCGGCCGGGTCCAGGTGGCGGGCGAGGCGGACGATCTGGTGGCCGGCCACCGGATGCTGACCGGCCCGACCGCCGGGGCGGACGAGGTCGCCGCCCGGCTGCCGGTGGTCCGCGACCGCAGGGCCGGGGCGCAGTCGCACCTGCTGGTGCGGACCGGCGGCGTGGACGCCCCGGTCTCCGCCGGCTGGCGCCAACAGCGCGTCGGCCTGGAGGAGTTGGTGCTCGCCTACCTGCGCGAGCCGACCGCCTCCGCCCTGCCCGGCCCGCGCGGGGCCGTCCGCGCGTCCGTCCGTACGTCCGAGAAAGCGATGCTGTCATGAGTGCCGTCACCGCCGTTCCCGCCGCGCTGCCCCGGGCCGGGGTGGTGCGGGCGGCGTGGCTGCGGCACCGGCCCGCGCTGCGGGTGCTGCTGGGCGTCCTGGCCGGGCTCGTCCTGCTGCTGGCCGTCACCGGGTACTTCCTGCACGCCGGGTTCGACCGGTCCGGCGCGGGTGACTGCGACATGGCGACGCGGGCCTGCAACGAGCACTGGAAGGGGTTCCTGCGCGAGTACGGCACCGAGCTGATGGTCGGCGCGAACATCGTCTACTTCCTCGGCGGCGCCCTCGGCGCCTTCGCCGGCGGCCCTTTGCTGGCACGGGAGTTCGAGCACGGCACGGTCCGCTTCGCCTGGACCCAGGGGGCCGGACGGACCAGGTGGACGGTGGGCGTGCTGGCCGTCGCGGGCGGCGTGCTGGCCGTCGCGACGGCGCTGGCGGGCGTGGTGACCAACTGGTGGCTGGAGCCGATGGCGAGGCAGTCGGGCCGCTTCACGCCGCTGCTGTTCACGGCCGCCGCGCCCGCCCTGGTCGGCCGGGTCCTGTTGGTCTTCGCGCTGTCCGCGCTCGCGGGCGCGGTGCTGCGGCGGACGGTGGTGGCGGTGGGGATCGGGGTGGCGGCCTCGGTCGTGTCCACGCTGGTCGCCCAGTCCCTGCGGTTCGACTACCGCGCCCCGCTCCAGGACACCTTGCACACGCTGGCGCAGGCCTCGGTCGACCACCGCTGGGAGGGGAGCACGTGGATCACCGACCCGGCCGGGAACCGGATGAGCATCGGGCGGCTCTACGACGCGGGGAACGACTACTACGGCGCCCAGAAGCTGGTGAGCGAGGGCGGCTACTCGGCGCACGAGATCTACCAACCGGGCAGTCGCTACTGGTCGTTCCAGTTCATCGAGCTCGGCTGGATGGCGGCCCTGGCGGTGCTGCTGTGCGCGGCGGCGGTCTGGTGGGTGCGCAGGCGGGCGGTCTGACCTGCGTCTTTGAAGAGCCTTGAAGAGACTTTGTCAAAACCCTTGCGGGGACGGGGAAGGAGGGCCCTTAATTCTCGTTAGGAAAGTTTCCTAACCCCCCGAGGAAACGGAGCATCGTATGCGTCCCCAGCACCACCGTGCCCTCCGCATCGCCCTCGCCGCCGCCCTGGTGGCCGCGCCCCTCACGGTCGCGGCCGCCGGCGCCGCCACCGCCGCGCCGAAGTCCGCGACGTCCGTCCAGCTCAAGGGAGTCGGGCTGGACGACCCGCACAAGAAGGACATCGCGATGCAGCTGGTGTCCAGCGCGGAGAACTCCTCGCTGGACTGGAAGGCCCAGTACAAGTACATCGAGGACATCGGCGACGGGCGCGGCTACACCGCCGGCATCATCGGCTTCTGCTCCGGCACCGGCGACATGCTGGACCTCGTCCAGCACTACACCGACCTCAAGCCGGGCAACGTCCTCGCCAAGTACCTGCCGGCCCTGAAGAAGGTCAACGGCAGCGCCTCGCACGCCGGCCTCGGCACCCCCTTCGTCAACGACTGGGCCGCCGCCGCCAAGGACACGGTCTTCCAGCAGGCCCAGAACGACGAGCGCGACCGGGTGTACTTCAACCCCGCCGTCAACCAGGCCAAGTCCGACGGCCTGCGCGCGCTCGGCCAGTTCGCCTACTACGACGCCATCGTCATGCACGGCCCCGGCAACAGCTCGGACAGCTTCGGCGGCATCCGCGCCGCCGCCCTGAAGAAGGCCAAGACCCCCGCCCAGGGCGGCGACGAGGCCACCTACCTCAAGGCCTTCCTTGACGCCCGCAAGGTGGTCATGAAGAAGGAGCAGGCCCACTCCGACACCAGCCGGGTCGACACCGAGCAGTCGGTCTTCCTCAACGCGAAGAACTTCGACCTCAACCCGCCGCTCAAGTGGAAGGTCTACGGCGACAGTTACGCCATCAACAGCTGACGCAACGCCGAGCGGGGCCCGGGAGCAGCACCTCGCTCCCGGGCCCCGCCGCCGTCCACCGGCCGGTGCTCAGGCGCTCGCGGTGTAGTCGTAGAAGCCGCGGCCGGACTTACGGCCCAGCAGGCCCGCGTCGACCATCCGGGACAGCAGCGGGGGAGCCGCGTACAGCGGCTCCTTGTACTCGTCGTACATCGACTCGGCGATCGAGACGATGGTGTCCAGACCGATCAGGTCGCACAGCCGCAGCGGGCCCATCGGGTGGGCGCAGCCGGCCTCCATGCCCTTGTCGATGTCGGAGGCCGTGGCCACGCCCGACTCGAACATCCGCACCGCGGACAGCAGGTAGGGCACCAGCAGCGCGTTGACCACGAAGCCGGCCCGGTCGCGGGCGCGGATCGGCTCCTTGCCGAGCTCCTGGGAGGCGAAGGCCTCGACCCGCTCGGTGGTCACCGCCGAGGTGGTCAGCGTCGGGATGACCTCGACCAGCTTCTGCACCGGCGCCGGGTTGAAGAAGTGCAGGCCGATCACCTGCTCGGGGCGGGAGGTGGCGGCGGCCAGCTTCACGATCGGGATCGACGAGGTGTTGGAGGCCAGGATCGCGTCCCGGCGCTCGACCACCTGGTCCAGGGTCTGGAAGATCTTGACCTTGATGTCCTCGCGCTCGGCGACCGCCTCGACCACCAGGTCGCGGTCGGCGAAGTCGGCCAGGTCCACGGTGAAGGCCAGCCGGGCCAGCGCCGCGTCCCGCTCCTCCGGGCTCAGCTTGCCGCGCTTGACCGCCGTGTCCAGGGAGTTGGTCAGCCGGGTACGGCCGAACTCCAGCGCCTCGCCGCTGGCCTCCGCCACCAGGACGTCCAGCCCGGCCCGGGCGAAGACCTCCGCGATGCCCGACCCCATCAGGCCGCAGCCGATCACTCCGACGCGCGCGATGTCACTCACTCAGTTGCCCTTCGGTGGTGCTGGGGATCGCCCAGCGACTGGTGACCCAGCGAGCTGCTGGTCAACGGGCCGGTGTGCCGGAATGGGTGCACCGGTCACCGTCCCGACGACGTTACTACTCCGTACCGGCCAGTAGGTCACCCCCTCCCCGGCCGGGTGCCAGCGCCTAGGGCGTGTCTGACAATTCGCGTCGGATCAGCGCGCGGCGGTGGGCGCCCGGCTGGGCGTGCCGGCGAAGCGTCCTCGTACTGGGCCGTACTTGGACGTTTCGCCGGTGCGTCCAGGCGGGATGCCCGGCGTCGCGCGCCCGGCGGGAATTGTCAGACACGGCCTAGCCGTCGTCCGAACGGGTGAGGCCGGGCCCGCCGCCCGTGCGCCCGGGGCCGGGCCCGTGCGGCGGCCGGAAGAATGCCGCAGACGGGGGCCGGGGACGGGAAGGGAGCACACGGTGCGGACGGGATCGCTCACAGGACAGGTCGCCCTGATCACCGGCGCGGGCCGGGGAATCGGCCGGGAGATCGCCATCGGCCTGGCTGCCGAGGGCATGGCCGTCGGCCTGGTCGGCCGCACCCACGGGACGCTGACCGACACCCTCAAGGAGTGCGCCCGGCGCGGCTCCCGCGGCGTCGCCGTCACCGCCGACGTCACCCGCGCCGGCGCCGTCCGCGAGGCCGTCCGGGTCGTCGAACGCGACCTCGGCCCGATCGACCTGCTGATCAACAACGCCGGCCTGGTCGACCGCGCCGAGGTGCCGCTCTGGGAGACCGACGCCAACCAGTGGTGGCAGGTGATCGAGACCAACCTGCGCGGCCCCTACAACCTGCTGCGCTGCGTCCTGCCCGGCATGGTGTCCCGGCGGCGCGGCCGGGTGGTCAACCTCAACTCCGGCTTCGCCCTGCGCCCGGACGGCCACTACACCGCGTACGCCACCTCCAAGGGCGCGCTGCTCCAGCTCTCCGACAACATGGCGGACTCGCTGGCCCGCCACGGCATCGTCATCCTCGACATCAGCCCCGGCGCGGTCGAAACCGACATGACCGCCGCCATGCCGATGTTCAAGGACACGCAGACCTGGGGCTCCATCCCGTACATGGTCGCGGTCACCGTGGACGCCGCCCGCGGCCGCTTCGATGGCCTGCACGGCCGGTTCATCCACGCCGGGCGGGACGACCTGGAGGAACTGGTCAACCGGGCCGCGGAGATCCGCGCGGCGGACGCCCGGACGCTGCGGATGCGCCCGTACAAGGCGGACGACCCGATGGGCTGAACGGGCCCCTCGGCCGGCGTGGTCGTTCCTGGTCCGAAGAGCGGTCAGGCGCACAGCTGACTGGCGGTCACCGGCTTCAGCCCCGCCTTGGCGAGGCCGTCCAGGATGCCCGGCAGCGCGTCCACCGTGCACTGGTGGCCCATGTGCAGGGCGACCACCGACCCGCCGCGCACCGACTTCAGCACCCGGCGCTGCAACTCGGCGGCCGACGGGTCGTTGTAGTCGCGCGGGTCGACGTCGAAGGACAGCACGTGCTCGTAGCCGACCGCCTTCGCCTGCTCGCGCACCGTCCGGGTGGCGTACTGCGCGGCGGACGGGCGGAACCAGCGGCCGATCGAGCCGGTGAGCCGCTGGAGCCGTTCGGCGCACTGGGCGATCTCGTCGTGCACCTGGGCGGCCGTCATCGTCGACAGGTCGAGGTGGTTCTGGGTGTGGTTGCCCAGCTCGTGGCCGGCGTCCAGGATCCGGCGGGCCATCTGCGGCTGCTGGTCGAGCCAGCTGCCGACGACCATCACGGTCAGCTTGATGCCGCGCTGCTCGGCGGCCTCCAGCAGCGCGGTGGCCTGCTTCGGATCGCCGCTGCCGTGGCAGGTCAGCGCCACGAACTTGCTGGTGCGCGGCCCGTTCACGACCTCGACCGGGGTGCCGGCGGCGAGCGGCGGCAGCACCGGCGGCGTCGGAGGCGTGGGCGGGGGTGTGGGCGGCGTCGCGGCCCCGGCGGCCGGCTCCGCGCCGGTGGCCGGGTCGGTACCGGCGGTCGGGTCGGCCCCGGTGGGCTGCGGCTCCGGCGGGGCGGACGGTACGGGGGAGGCCGGGCCCTCGCCGCCGTTCCAGGCCGGGTCGGTGGTGTGCTGCGGGTCGAGGGTGCCCGGGTGCACGGCGAGCCCCCCGGCGTCGGCCCGGCGCGGGGTGCCGGAGGCACACGCGCTGAGGAACCCGCTGGCGGCGGTCAGGGCGGCCAGCTGGACGGCGGTGCGCAGTACGGTGCGGCGGTCGGCAGTCATCGGCAGTCAGCATAGGGACGGCGGCCACCCACGGCGATCCGAGGAGCGTCCCGGTACCGCCATTGACGTGCACACACTCCACTGCCCGGGTGTTGCGTAAACCTGAACTCCCGCTGTTTCACCGGCGTGTCGTCGGATACGATCACGGCGCACCGCACGCCACGGGAGGGTGGCCGGGCCGGACGCGGGTCACCCCCGTCGTACCGGGCGGGCCCGCCGACCGCCGCGGCGGTGCCATTTCCGGCAGTGAGCACGGCAGAGGGGGGCGGAACAGGATGCACGAGGACAGCGCAGCCGTCGGCGAGGCCACCGGCACCGACTGGGACTGGGCCAGAGCGGACGACTGGCAGCCGCCGAGCGAGCTCGACACCGGCATCCCGCACACCGCCCGGATGTACGACTACTACCTGGGCGGCAAGGACAACTTCGAGGCCGACCGCAAGGCCGCCCAGGCCGCCATAGCCGCCTACCCCGCGCTGCCGCTGCTGGCCCGCACCAACCGGCAGTTCCTCGGCGACGCGGTGGAGTTCGCCGCCGGCCGGGGTATCCGCCAGTTCGTCGACATCGGCACCGGCATCCCGGCCGTCGGTTCCACCAGCGAGGTCGCCCAGCGGGTCGCCCCGGACGCCCGGGTGGTGTACGTCGACAACGACCCGATCGTCGCCACCCACGCCCGCGCCCTGCTGGCCGGCCACCCCGCCGGACACACCTCGGTCATCGAGGCCGACCTGCGCGACCCGGCCGCCATCCTCGACCACCCGGGCCTGCTCGCCGCCGTCGACCTGTCCCGGCCGGTCGCGTTGATGCTCGTCGCCGTGCTGCACTTCATCCGCGACGAGGACGGCGCCCAGCAGATCGTCCGCACCCTGCGCGACGCGCTCGCCCCCGGCAGCGCGCTGATCCTCTCCCACGGCAGCCCCGACTTCGCCTCCCGGGAGAGCGCCGCCGAAGGCACCCGCATCTACCGCAGCGCCAGCGCCCCCCTGGTGCTGCGCCCGCGCGCCGGCGTCGAACCCTTCTTCGGCGACTTCGAGTTCGCCGGCCCCGGCCTGGTCCAACTCCCGCTCTGGCGCCCCACCCCCGGCCACGTCCCCACCACCGAACTCCCCGAAGGCTGGCAGGACGTCTCCGCCTACGCGGGCGTCGCGTTCAAGCAGTAGCCACGGTTCACGAGGCGGCCCCGGCGCCTCCCTCCTACGCCGGGACCGGCCTCGCGAACACCCTAGGCTCGGCCACTGACAGCCCGTCACCCTCCCCGGTGCGTACCGGGAGAAATTGGCACGACAGCGCGGGCGGGCCGGTGTTAGCTTCCGCGGCATGGAACCCCTGAACGAGAACGAGATCCGCGCGTCCTTCGTCAACTGCTCCAAGGGCGAGGCCAGTCGGCTCAACCTCCCCCGGGGCCTGGCGGAACTGCCCTGGGAGAACCTGGACTTCCTCGGCTGGCGGGACCAGGGCGCGCCCGACCGGGCCTACCTGGTGGCGTCGTACGGCGGCGAGCCGGTCGGCGTGACGCTGCGGGTGCCGACGATCCGCCGCAGCCTCACCAAGACCAACGTCTGCTCGCTGTGCATCACCGCGCACGCCGGCTCCGGCGTCGCGCTGCTCGCCGCCCGCCGGGCCGGGGCGGCCGGGCGGGAGGGCAACACCGTCGGCACGTACATCTGCGCCGACCTCGCCTGCTCGCTGTACGTGCGCGGGCTGAAGAAGTCCGCCCTGGTGACCAGGCCCGACGAGTCGCGGGGGGGGGGGGGGGGGGGGGCCCCGCGGCGGGGGGCCCGGGGGGGGGGGCCCCCCCCACCCACAGCACCGCGCCAGCGTGGCGCTATGGGACTAACTGCTGGTGGGGGGGTGTGGCGAGAAGGCGGCT
>NZ_JBHWIR010000040.1:20703-48616 GCF_042731835.1 Kitasatospora sp. NPDC059817
TAACCCCCCCGCGGAGCGGGCGGGAGCGCGCCCCGCCCGCCCCCGGCTGGGGGGTGGGCGGGCGCTACCCTAGCCCCCGGGGGCCCCCGCGGCCCGCCGGGGCGGGGCGGGCGGCCCCCCCCCTCGACCGGACGGTGGGCAACCTGGACGCGTTCCTCGCCAAGGTGCTCGCCGACACCGCGCGCTGACGGGACGCGCCGACACCGCGCGCTGAGGGGATCAGTGCCCGCGCAGCTGGTCGAGGTCGCGCCGCTCCCGCTTGGTCGGGCGACCGGCGCCCCGGTCCCGCTCGCCGGCCGTCGCGACGAGTTCGCGCGGCGGCCGCGGCGGGCTGTTGTCGATCAGGCAGTCCGCCGCCACCGTCGCGCCGACCCGCTTGCGGATGAGCTTCTGCACCACGACGACCCGCTCGTAGCCCTCCTCGCGGACCCGTACCTCGTCCCCGGGGCGCAGCGCCTGGGCCGGCTTGACCCGCTCGCCGTTCACCCGCACGTGTCCGGCCCGGCAGGCGGCGGCGGCCAGCGCCCGCGTCTTGGTGAGCCGGACCGACCAGATCCAGCTGTCCACCCGCACGCTTCCCTCGTGTTCAGCCATTCCTGGAGCCTACCCAAGCCGCCCGGCCCGAGCCCGAGCCCGGCCCGAGCCCGGCCCGAGCCCGCGCCCGAGCCCGCGGCGCCTGCTACGCCGCCTCCGGCACCATCCGGGCCGCCTGCGGAGCCTCCTGGACCGCCCAGCCGTTGCCGTCCGGGTCGTTGAAGAACACGAAGGAGTTCCACGCCTCGCCGTGCCCGTCCACCCGGCTGCCCGCCTCGAAGTGCTGGACCGGGCTGACCTCGACGCCCCGGGCCGCGAGTTCGGCGTGCGCCTTGTCGATGTTCGGTACCACCAGCTGCAGTCCCTTCACGGATCCGGGCGGCGCCCCGATGACCCCGGTGCCCACCACGATGGAGCACGTGGAGCCCGGGGGAGTCAGCTGGACGACCCGGACCCCGTCGCGCAACCGGGTGTCGTGGTCGACCGTGAAGCCGACCAGCTCCTCGTAGAACAGCTTCGCGCGGTCCACGTCCGACACCGGGACCACCACGACTTCGAGCTTCCAGTCCATCGCCCTCACCCCTCTCGGCCGGGCTCTTCCAGTATCCGTCGAAACGGTTCCCCGTCGGGCCGTCGGATAGCCTGAGAACACGATGAATCCCGAGATCACGCCCGCCGCGGCGACCCTGTTCAGCACGCCGTGGGGCGCCTTCGACCTCACCCGCTTCCCCGAGGACCCGCGTGAGCGGCTGCGGGCCTGGGACGCGGCCGACGAGTACCTGCTGCGCCACCTCGCGGGCGAGGCGGACAGCGCCGCCGGCACCGTGACCGACCTGGCCGGCCGCCGGATCGTCGTCCTGGGCGACCGCTGGGGCGCGTTGACCACCGCGCTGGCCGCCCACGAGCCGGTGCAGATCGTCGACTCCCACCTCGGCCGGCAGGCCACCCTGGCCAACCTGGCGCGGGCCGGCGCCACCGTCGACCCGGCCCGGCTGCTGACCACCCGGGACGCCCCGCCGGAGCGGATCGACGTCCTGCTGGTGCGCGTGCCCAAGAGCCTGGCCCTGCTGGAGGACCAGCTGCACCGGCTGGCCCCCGCCGTCCACCCGGGCACGGTGGTGGTCGGCGCCGGCATGGTCGCCGAGATCCACACCTCCACGCTCCAGCTCTTCGAGCGGATCCTCGGCCCGACCCGCACCTCGCTCGCCGCCCGCAAGGCCCGGCTGATCTTCTGCACCCCGGATCCGGCGCTGGATCCCGGCCCCAGCCCGTGGCCGCACCGCTACGCGCTGCCGCCGGACGTCGGAGCGGTGTCCGGGCGCACGGTGGTCAACCACGCCGGCACGTTCTGCGCCGAGCGCCTCGACATCGGCACCCGCTTCTTCCTCGGCCACCTGCCGACCCCGGCGCCCGGGGCCCGGGTGGTCGACCTGGGCTGCGGCAACGGCGTGGTCGGCACGGCCGCCGCGCTGGCCGGGCCGGGTGCGGAGCTGGTGTTCGTCGACGAGTCCCATCAGGCGGTGGCCTCGGCGGAGGAGACCTTCCGCGCCAATCTGGGCCCGGACGCCCGGGCGGAGTTCCTGACGGCCGACGCGCTGGCGCCGGAGGTGGCGCCCGCGGGCTCGGTGGACCTCGTCCTGAACAATCCGCCGTTCCACTCGCACCAGGCCACCACGGACGCCACCGCCTGGCGGATGTTCACCGGTGCCCGGCGGGCGCTGCGGCCGGGCGGGGAGCTGTGGGTGGTCGGCAACCGCCATCTCGGTTACCACGTCAAGCTGCGGCGTCTCTTCGGGAACTGCCAGCTGGTGGCGGGCAACCCCAAGTTCGTGGTGCTGCGCGCGGTCAAGCGGTAGTCCGGCGTCCGCCCGGTCGGTGGCGGGTCGGTCGCGGGCCGGTGGCGGCCCGGCCGGGCGGGCGCAGGGCGGTTTTCGGGCGTTCTTCGGGGTCCTGACCGCAGCTCCTTGCATGAATGTTCCGTGCTGCGTATATTCATGCCACAACAAAGGAGGAACGCCATGGCATTGCGAGTCGCCGTCGCCGGCGCGAGCGGATACGCGGGCGGCGAGGTGCTGCGTCTGCTGCTCGGCCACCCGGAGGTGGAGATCGGGGCGCTGACCGGCGGCTCGAACGCGGGCACCCGGCTGGGCGCGCTCCAGCCGCACCTGATCCCGCTCGCCGACCGCGTCCTCGAACCCACCACCCCCGAGGTGCTGGCCGGCCACGACGTGGTCTTCCTGGCGCTGCCGCACGGCCAGTCCGCCGCCGTCGCCGAGGCGCTCGGCGACAACGTCCTGGTGGTCGACTGCGGCGCCGACTTCCGGCTCCGCGCCGCCACCGACTGGGAGCAGTTCTACGGCTCCGCGCACGCCGGCACCTGGCCCTACGGCCTGCCCGAACTCCCCGGCCACCGGGCCGCGTTGAAGGGCAGCAACCGGATCGCCGTGCCCGGCTGCTACCCGACGGCCGTGTCCCTGGCGCTGTTCCCGGCATACGCGGCCGGGCTCGCCGAGCCGGAGGCCGTCGTGGTCGCCGCCTCCGGCACCTCCGGTGCGGGCAAGGCCGCCAAGACCCACCTGCTGGGCAGCGAGGTCATGGGCAACGTCAGCCCGTACGGCGTCGGCGGCGTGCACCGGCACACCCCGGAGATGGTGCAGAACCTCACCCCGGTCGCGGGCGAGCCCGTCACCGTCTCCTTCACGCCGACCCTCGTCCCGATGCCGCGCGGCATCCTCGCCACCTGCTCCGCCAAGGCGCGGCCCGGCGTGACCGCCGAGAGCCTGCGCGCCGCCTACACCGAGGCGTTCGCGGACGAGCCGTTCGTCCACCTGCTGCCCGAGGGGCAGTGGCCGCAGACCAGCAGCGTCTACGGCGCCAACACCGCCCTCGTCCAGGTCGCGCTGGACGCCACCGCCGGGCGGATCATCGCGATCAGCGCGATCGACAACCTCGTGAAGGGCACCGCGGGCGGCGCGGTGCAGAGCATGAACATCGCCCTGGGCCTGCCCGAGGAGCTGGGCCTCCCCGTGAACGGAGTCGCACCGTGAGCAACAGTACGAACGTGGGCGTGACGGCCGCCAAGGGCTTCCGGGCCGCCGGCGTGACCGCTGGCATCAAGGCCTCCGGCACCCCGGACCTCGCCCTGGTGGTCAACGACGGCCCCGCGCTCGCCGCCGCCGGCGTCTTCACCGCCAACCGGGTCAAGGCCGCGCCGGTCGTCTGGTCCGAGCAGGTCCTCAAGGGCGGCCAGGTGTCCGCCGTGGTCCTCAACTCCGGCGGCGCCAACGCCTGCACCGGCCCGCTCGGCTTCCAGGACACCCACACCACCGCGGAGAAGGTCGCCGAGGAGCTGGAGCTCAACGCCGGCGAGGTCGCCGTCGCCTCCACCGGCCTGATCGGCGAGCGCCTCCCGATGGATGTCCTGCTGCCCGGCGTCGCGCTGGCCGCCCGGGAGCTGAGCGCGACCGGCGGCGAGGCCGCCGCGATCGCCATCAAGACCACCGACACCGTGCACAAGACCGCCCAGGTCACCAGCCCGGCGGGCTGGACGGTCGGCGGCATGGCCAAGGGCGCGGGCATGCTCGCCCCGAGCCTGGCCACCATGCTGGTCGTGATCACCACCGACGCCGACCTGGACGCCGCCGCCCTGGACACCGCGCTGCGCGGCGCCACCCGCACCACCTTCGACCGGATCGACTCCGACGGCTGCATGTCCACCAACGACACCGTGCTGCTGCTGGCCTCGGCCGCCTCCGGCGTCGTCCCGGACGAGGCCGAGTTCGCCGAGGCGGTCCGCACCGTCAGCGCCGACCTGGCCCGCCAGCTGATCGCCGACGCCGAGGGCGCCAGCAAGGACATCCGGATCGACGTCACCGGCGCCGCCACCGAGCAGGAGGCCGTCGACGTCGCCCGGACGATCAGCCGAAACAACCTGCTCAAGTGCGCGATCCACGGCGAGGACCCCAACTGGGGCCGGGTGCTGGCCGCGATCGGCACCACCGACGCCGCCTTCGAGCCGGACCGGCTGGACGTGGCCATCAACGGCGTCTGGGTCTGCAAGGACGGCAGCGTCGGCGAGGACCGCACCCTGGTGGACATGGCCGGCCGCGAGGTCGTCATCACCGCGAACCTCAACGCCGGTACGGCGAGCGCCTCGTTGTGGACCAACGACCTCACCGCCGACTACGTCCACGAGAACAGCGCCTACTCGACCTGATGCCCGACAGGTGACGCGCGCCACCGATGCGCGACACCTGATCCGCGACACCCGATGCGCGACACCCGTTCGGACGAGGGACACCCGTGAAGATCGCACCCAAGGGCGAACAGGCCCGCAACAACACCGCGTTGCCCAAGGCGATGACGCTGATCGAGGCGCTGCCGTGGCTGGAGCGCTTCCACGGCAAGACCGTCGTGATCAAGTTCGGCGGCAACGCCATGGTGGACGAGAGCCTCAAGTCGGCCTTCGCCCAGGATGTCGTCTTCCTGCGCTACGCCGGCCTGCACCCCGTCGTGGTGCACGGCGGCGGCCCGCAGATCAGCGCCCAGCTGGAGCGGCTCGGCTTGGAGTCCAGCTTCACCAACGGCCTGCGGGTCACCACCCCCGAGACCATGGACGTGGTCCGGATGGTGCTGGCCGGCCAGGTGCAGCGCGAACTGGTCGGCCTGCTCAACGAGCACGGCCCGTTCGCCGTCGGCATGACCGGCGAGGACGCGCACACCATGACGGCGGTCAAGCGGTACGCGGTGGTGGACGGCGAGCAGGTCGACATCGGCCTGGTCGGCGACATCGTCAACATCGAGGCCGGCGCCGTGAAAGCGCTGATCGCCGACGGCCGGATCCCGGTCATCTCCTCGATCGCGCGCGGCGCCGACGGCCACGTCTACAACATCAACGCCGACACCGCCGCGGCCGCCCTGGCGGTCTCGCTGGGCGCCGAGATGCTGGTGGTCCTGACCGACGTCGAGGGCCTCTACGCGGACTGGCCGAACTCCGACGACGTGATCAGCCAACTCGCCGCGAGCGAGCTGGAGGAGCTGCTGCCGAGCCTGGCCAGCGGCATGCTCCCCAAGATGGAGGGCTGCCTGCGCGCCGTCCGCTCCGGGGTGGGCACCGCCCGCGTCCTGGACGGCCGGGTGCAGCACAGCCTGCTGCTGGAGATCTTCACCGACGAGGGCATCGGCACGATGGTCGTGCCGGACGACGAACAGACCGTGACCGGGGGACTGGCATGACCGCGAACGAGCAACTGACCGGCCGGTGGCAGCACGCCTTCACCGACAACTACGGCACCCCGCGGATCGCGCTGGTGCGCGGTGCGGGCGCCAAGCTCTGGGACGCCGACGGCAAGGAGTACACCGACCTGCTCGGCGGCATCGCCGTCAACGCCCTCGGCACCGCCCACCCGGCGGTCGTCGAGGCGGTCAGCCGGCAGATCGCCACCCTGGGCCACGTCTCCAACCTCTTCATGGCCGAGCCGACCATCGCCCTCGCCGAGCGGCTGCTGCGGCTGGACGGCCGGGAGGGCGGCCGGGTGTTCTTCTGCAACTCCGGCGCCGAGGCCAACGAGGCCGCGTTCAAGATCAGCCGCCGGACCGGCCGCACCCACCTGGTCGCCCTCCAGGGCGCCTTCCACGGCCGGACGATGGGCGCCCTCGCGCTCACCGGCCAGCCGGCCAAGCAGGAGCCGTTCCGCCCGCTGCCCGGCGACGTCACGCACGTCCCGTTCGGCGACGTCGAGGTGCTGCGCGCGGCCGTCACCACCGAGACCGCGGCGGTCTTCCTGGAGCCGATCCAGGGCGAGAACGGCGCCATCCCGCTGCCCGAGGGCTACCTGAGGGCGGCCCGCGAGATCACCCGGGCGACGGGCACCCTGCTGATCCTGGACGAGATCCAGACCGGCGTCGGCCGCACCGGGTACTGGTACGCCCACCAGGCCGTCGAGGGCGTCGAGCCGGACGTCGTCACCCTCGCCAAGGCGCTCGGCGGCGGGCTGCCGATGGGCGCGGTGCTGGCCTTCGGCGAGGCCGCCGAACTGCTCACCCCGGGCCAGCACGGCACCACCTTCGGCGGGAACCCGGTGGCCGCGGCGGCCGGGCTCGCGGTGCTGGACACCATCGAGTCCGAGGGCCTGCTGGAGCACGTCCGCAAGCTCGGCGAGCGGCTGCGCCAGGGCGTCGAGGCGATCGGCGACCCGCTGGTCTCACACGTGCGCGGCGCCGGACTGCTGCTCGGCATCGTGCTCACCGAGCCGGTGTCGGTGCGGGTGCAGGCCGCCGCGCAGGAGGCGGGCTTCCTGGTCAACGCGGCCGTCCCGGACGCCGTCCGGCTGGCCCCGCCGCTGGTGCTGACCGAGCAGGAGGCGGACGCCTTCCTCGCCGCTCTGCCGGGCGTCCTGCGGGCGGTGCGCGAGGGCGCCCCGGCCGATGCGAGCTGACCGTTGTCCGGGAGAATAACCACATGACCGTTTCCCACTCCGGCCCGTCCGCCGCAGGCCCGTCGCCGCAGGTGCCGCAGACCCGCACCGCGCGGCACCGGCGGATCGTGGACCTGCTCACCCGCCAGCCCGTGCGCTCGCAGAGCCAGCTCGCCAAGCTGCTCGCCGACGACGGACTCGTGGTCACCCAGGCGACCCTCTCCCGGGACCTGGACGAGCTGGGCGCGGTCAAGATCCGCAACCGGGACGGTGCGCTGATCTACGCCGTCCCGGCGGAGGGCGGCGACCGCACGCCGCGCGCGCCCATGGGCGAGTCGGCCAGCGAGGGCCGGATGGCCCGGCTGGCCGGCGAGCTGATGGTCTCCGCGACGGCCTCCGGCAACCTGGTGGTGCTGCGCACCCCTCCGGGGGCCGCGCAGTTCCTCGCCTCGGCGATCGACCAGGCGGAGGTGTTCGAGATCATCGGCACCATCGCCGGTGACGACACCGTCCTGCTGATCAGCCGGGACCCGGCGGGCGGCCAGGCGCTCGCCGACCACCTCATGCAACTCGCCCAGGCGAAGGCGCAGTAGCGCGCCACGACGCGATACCCCGACGCGTCACGACGCACAACGACGCGACACGACACGAAACCCCGACCGGTGGAGAACTTCCCCGGCCGGGGTTTTGTGTTTCATACGGAGTAGTGCATACTTATGCCTGTCGCCGTAAACCTGTACGGAAACCCTGTACGTAGAGCTGTAAGGAGAAAGCCGTGGCCGAGCGCGTCGTACTCGCCTACTCGGGCGGACTGGACACCTCCGTCTGCATCGGCTGGATCGCCGAGGAGACGGGCGCCGAGGTCATCGCCGTCGCCGTCGACGTCGGCCAGGGCGGCGAGGACCTGGAGGCGATCCGCCAGCGCGCGCTGGACTGCGGCGCCGTCGAGGCCGAGGTCGCTGACGCCCGCGACGAGTTCGCCGACGAGTACTGCCTCCCGGCGATCAAGGCCAACGCGCTCTACCAGGGCCAGTACCCGCTGGTCTCCGCGCTGTCCCGGCCGGTCATCGTCAAGCACCTGGCCGCCGCCGCCCGCAAGCACGGCGCCACCACCGTCGCGCACGGCTGCACCGGCAAGGGCAACGACCAGGTCCGGTTCGAGGTCGGCATCAACTCCCTGGCCCCCGGCCTGAAGTGCATCGCCCCGGTGCGCGACTACGCGATGACCCGGGACAAGGCGATCGCCTTCGCCGAGGCCAAGGGCCTGCCGATCGCCACCACCAAGAAGTCCCCGTACTCGATCGACCAGAACGTCTTCGGCCGGGCCGTCGAGACCGGCTTCCTGGAGGACATCTGGAACGCCCCGATCGAGGACGTCTACGACTACACCCAGGACCCGGCCGCCCCGCGCGAGGCCGACGAGGTGGTCATCACCTTCGACGCCGGCGTCCCGGTGGCGATCGACGGCCGCAAGGTCACCGTCCTCCAGGCCATCGAGGAGCTGAACAAGCGGGCCGGCGCCCAGGGCATCGGCCGGCTGGACATGGTCGAGGACCGGCTGGTCGGCATCAAGTCCCGGGAGATCTACGAGGCCCCCGGCGCGATCGCCCTGATCACCGCCCACCAGGCCCTGGAGAACGTCACCGTCGAGCGCGAACTCGCCCGCTACAAGCGGCAGGTGGAGCAGCGCTGGGCCGAACTCGTCTACGACGGCCTCTGGTTCTCCCCGCTCAAGCGCGCGCTGGACGGCTTCGTGAACGAGGCCAACCAGCACGTCACCGGCGAGATCCGGATGGTCCTGCACGGCGGCCGGGCCGTGGTCAACGGCCGCAAGTCCGACCAGTCGCTGTACGACTTCAACCTCGCCACCTACGACACCGGCGACACCTTCGACCAGTCGATGTCCAAGGGCTTCATCGAGATCTTCGGGATGTCCTCGAAGCTCGCCGCCCGCCGCGACCTCGCCTGATCCCCTCCCGTCCCCACCCCCCTTCCCTGTCAGGAGCCCACGCGATGTCCGCCGACCAGCACGCCGACCAGACCGCCGACGTCCGCCTCTGGGGCGCGCGCTTCGCCGACGGCCCGTCCGAGGCGCTGGCCAGGCTCTCCGCCTCGGTCCACTTCGACTGGCGCCTCGCGCCGTACGACATCGCCGGCTCCAAGGCCCACGCCCGGGTCCTGCACAAGGCCGGCCTGCTCTCCGACGACGAGCTCGCCGCGATGCTGGCCGGCCTCGACCAGCTGCTCGCCGACGTCCAGGCGGGCACCTTCACCGGGACCGTCGCCGACGAGGACGTGCACACCGCCCTGGAGCGCGGCCTGCTGGAGCGCCTCGGCGCCGACCTCGGCGGCAAGCTGCGGGCCGGGCGCTCGCGCAACGACCAGATCGCCACCCTGTTCCGGATGTACCTGCGGGACCACGCCAAGACCATCGGCGCCCTGGTGCTCGACCTCCAGCACGCCCTGGTCGGCCTCGCCGAGGCGCACCCGGACACCGCGATGCCGGGGCGCACGCACCTCCAGCACGCCCAGCCCGTCCTCTTCGCCCACCACGTCCTCGCGCACGTGCAGGCCCTCGGCCGGGACGCCGAGCGGCTGCGCCAGTGGGACGTCCGCACCGCCGTCTCCCCGTACGGCTCCGGGGCGCTGGCCGGCTCCTCGCTCGGCCTCGACCCGCAGGCCGTCGCCGCCGACCTCGGCTTCGAGGGCGGCTCGGTCGGCAACTCCATCGACGGCACGGCCTCGCGCGACTTCGTCGCCGAGTTCGCGTTCGTGACCGCGATGATCGGCATCAACCTCTCCCGGATCGCGGAGGAGGTGATCATCTGGAACACCAAGGAGTTCGGCTTCATCACGCTGCACGACGCCTTCTCCACCGGTTCCTCGATCATGCCGCAGAAGAAGAACCCGGACATCGCCGAGCTCGCCCGGGGCAAGTCCGGCCGGCTGATCGGCAACCTGACCGGCCTGCTGGCCACCCTCAAGGCCCTGCCGCTCGCCTACAACCGGGACCTCCAGGAGGACAAGGAGCCGGTGTTCGACTCCTGCGACACGCTGGAGGTGCTGCTGCCCGCGTTCACCGGGATGATGGCCACCCTCACCGTGCACCGGGAGCGGCTGGAGGAGCTGGCCCCGGCCGGCTTCTCGCTCGCCACCGACATCGCCGAGTGGCTGGTCAGGCAGGGCGTGCCGTTCCGGGTCGCGCACGAGGTGGCCGGCGCCTGCGTCAAGGTCTGCGAGGCCGAGGGCATCGAGCTGTCCGACCTGACGGACGAGCAGTTCGCGGCGATCTCGGTGCACCTGACGCCCGAGGTCCGGTCGGTGCTCAGCGTGCACGGCGCCATCGCCTCGCGCAACGGGCGCGGCGGCACCGCGCCGTCGGCGGTGGCGGTCCAGCTCGCCGAGGTGAAGGCGGACCTGGCGCGGCAGCAGGAGTGGATCCAGGGCTGACCGCCGGTCTGCGGGGGAGGGGCGTGACGGTCCGACCGTCGCGCCCCTCCGGCGTCCGCACCCCCGGTCGGGCGTAACCCGGCCCGCCCCGGCCCGTCATGCACGGTGTGTGCACTACCCTTCCGCCCGTCCCCTCCGCCGAGGACGTCTTCCTCGCCGAACGCCGCCGCCGCGTGGTCCGCGAGACCGTGGCCGGCCTGCCGGGCCGCTGCCCCGAGCTGGTCGCCGCCCTCGCCGAGGATCCGCCGCCGACCTACCGGGAGCTCTCCGAACGCCTCGGCATGCCGCGCGGCTCGATCGGGCCGACCCGCTCCCGCTGCCTCGCCTGCCTGCGGATCCTCCTCCATGCCGAGCGGTACCCGTGAGCCGCTGGTGACGCTCCGCATGCGGATCACCCCGGAGGCGGCTCCGCCCGGGTGACGCTCCGCACGCCCGGCCGCCGCGTGACCCTCGCCACGTCGAGCCGTCGCCGCCCCCGGCCACGCCCCGCGCGCGGCGCCCACCAGCCGCCCCACCACCCGCCCCGCCCCCGCGTGACCCTCGCCACGTCGAACGCCCGGAAGGTTGAGAGCAGCTGACACGCGGGTAGAGCGCTGGCGAACGTAGCTCTTGACGGTGCCGCGATCGCTCGGATACTGAGCGTGAGCGCGTCGCCGTCGACCCGGGCACTTCCGGGCCGCGCGGCTGGTACGTTCGTGCGCCACCCCCGGTCAGGGCAGATCCCCGGCCGGGACATCTCCGGCAGGGCATCCGGTGCGGCACCCTCACGTTTGCGCGCCGGGCACGACGATGGGGAGGCCCCAGCACATGGGCATGAGCGTGATCATCTCGGCGGCGGACGCCGAGGACGCGGAGCAGATCCTCAAGCTCCAGTACCTCGGCTACCAGCCCGAGGCGGAGCTGTACGGCGACTGGGCGATCGAGCCCCTGACGCAGAGCCTGGAGAGCCTGCGCGCCGAACTGTCCGGGCAGTACGTCCTGGTCGCCCGGCTGGGCGACGAGGTGGTCGGCACCGTCCGTGGTCACGTCGACGCCGAGGGCGTCGGCCGGATAGGGCGCCTGGTCGTCCACCCGAGGATGCAGCGGCACGGCCTGGGCGGCCGGCTGCTGGACGCGCTGGAGCGCCGCCTCGCCGAGGACGGCCGTCCGGTGACCTCCTACCGCCTGTTCACCGGCCACCGCAGCCTCGGCAACCTGCGGCTGTACACCCGCCTGGGCTACCGGCAGTCCGCGGTCGAGCCGGTCACCGACCGGCTCAGCCTGGTGCACCTGGAGAAGCCCGCCGTGGTGTCGCTCGCCGCGACCGCCTGAGCCCTCCGCCCGTTCCGGCCCGCACGGCGCCGCCACCATCCGGACACTCCGGTGGCGGCGCCGAGCCGTATCGTCGCTGGTGGCGGCGTCGGGTGTCCGCATTGCGGACATCACATCCAAGTAATTGGGTCCAAATCGACCCATCTGATTTACTGGCTCACATGACTGCGACGACGAAATGGACCCCCACCGGCACCCTGCCGGCAGGTGAGCGCGCCATGTGCCGTCGAATGTGTCACCGCTGAGGGCCACCGCCCCCGGCACCCGGTTGAGGGTGCCCCCACCTCGCGCCCCGAAGCGAGACCCGGCGTCGTTCCCGTCCGTGCGAGCGCGCCCAGCCTGCCACACCCCTTCTCCCCGCCTGCCCACCCATGGGCGGGTGGTCGTCCACGACGACTCGTGCCCGTGACTCGCGCCCGATGACTCGTAAGGGCCACGCCGTCGCGCGGCCCGGCCGCGCAGCGGCCACGATCAAGAGGTGGCAGGTCCGGATCCCCCTGGCGAAGCGCCGTGCACGTCGCCGACCGCACCCCGGTCGGGCGGCCGCCCGCCGCCCGCCCCCGACCCACGGAAGCAGCTGTGATCACCACCACGGACCTCACGAAGGTCTACCGCTCCCGAGGCCGCGAGGTGAGCGCCCTCGCCGGCGTCGACCTGCACGTCCGCCCTGGCGAGGTCTACGGAGTCGTCGGCACCAGCGGCGCCGGCAAGTCCACCCTCATCCGCTGCGTGAACATGCTGGAGCGTCCGACCTCCGGCACCGTCACGGTGGACGGGGTCGAGCTGACCGCGCTGTCCGGCGGCGAGAACCGGGCCGGCCGGGAACTGCGGGAGGCGCGGCGCCGGATCGGCATGGTCTTCCAGCACTTCAACCTGCTCTCCTCGCGGACCGTCCAGCAGAACGTCGAGCTCCCGCTGGAGATCATCGGACTGGACCGCACCCAGCGCCGCCGCAAGGCCGCCGAACTGCTCGACCTGGTCGGCCTCGGCGACAAGGCCCGCAGCTACCCCAACCAGCTCTCCGGCGGCCAGAAGCAGCGCGTCGGCATCGCCCGGGCCCTGGCCGGCGACCCCAAGGTGCTGCTCTCCGACGAGGCCACCTCGGCGCTCGACCCGGAGACCACCCGTTCGATCCTCAAGCTGCTGCGCGACCTCAACCAGCAGCTCGGCCTCACCGTCCTGCTGATCACCCACGAGATGGACGTCATCAAGTCCGTCTGCGACTCCGCGGCCCTGATGCGCGGTGGCCGGGTGGTCGAGTCCGGCAGGCTGACCGACCTGCTGGCCGAGCCCGGCTCCGAGCTGGCCCGCGAGCTGTTCCCGCTCAGCGAGTTCGGCACCGGCCACCCCGGCTCGACCGTGCTGGAGATCACCTTCCAGGGCGACTCCTCGGCCCAGCCCTTCGTCTCCCAGCTGGCCCGCACCTACCAGATCGACATCAACATCCTCGGCGCCGCGGTGGAGACCATCGCCGGCCGGATGGTCGGCCGGATGCGGGTCGAGCTCTCCGGCGGCCACCAGGACAACGTGGTGCCGATCGGCTACCTGCGCGAGCAGGGCCTGCAGGTGGACGTACTGGGCGCGGTGGACGGAGCGGTGGCATGACCTGGGACCAGATGTGGGCCCTGATGGGGCCCGCCACGCAGGAGACCTTCCAGATGGTCGGCGTCTCCACGGCCGTCACCGTGCTGCTCGGCCTGCCGCTGGGCATCCTGCTGGTGCTGACCGACAAGGGCGGGCTGCTGGCCAACCGGGCCGTCAACAAGTCGATCGCCTTCGTGGTGAACATCGCCCGCTCGGTGCCGTTCATCATCCTGATGATCGCGCTGATCTCCTTCACCCGCTGGCTGGTCGGCACCTCCATCGGCTGGCAGGCGGCGACCGTGCCGCTCACCATCGGCGCCATCCCGTTCTTCGCCCGCCTGGTCGAGACCTCCGTCCGCGAGGTCGACCGCGGCCTGGTCGAGGCCGTCCAGGCGATGGGCGGCAGCACCTGGACGATCGTCCGCAAGACGCTGCTCCCGGAGGCGCTGCCCGGCATCGCCGCCTCGGTGACCACCACGATCATCACGCTGATCAGCTACTCCGCGATGGCCGGCACGGTCGGCGGCGGCGGCCTCGGCACGCTCGCCGTCAACTACGGCTACCAGCGCTTCGAGACCGCCTTCATGTGGGTCATCGTGGCCGAGCTGGTGATCCTCGTCACCGCCGTCCAGCTGATCGGCGACTTCGCCGTCCGGCGCCTCGCCAACCGCGGCGGCACCGGCGGCCGGACCCGCCTGCTGGGCCGCGCGCCGGCCGCCCCCGACGAGGACCTCGTCGCCCCCTAGACCTCCCGGGTCCGACACCGGACCACGGCTCCCCGTATCACGCAGAAAGGCACTTTTCGTGCGCAACGCCCTGAAGTTCACCAGCATCCTCGCCACCGCCGGCATCGCCCTCTCGCTGGCCGCGTGCGGCAGCTCCGGGTCCTCCTCCTCGGACCCGAACGCGCCGCTCAAGGTCATCGCCAGCCCCACCCCGCACGGGCAGATCCTCAAGTACGTCAAGGACAACCTCGCGGCCAAGGCGGGCCTCAAGCTCGACATCAAGGAGGTCACCGACTACGTGACCCCCAACACGGCGGTGCAGGACGGTTCGGCCGACGCCAACTACTTCCAGCACGTCCCGTACCTGGAGGACTTCAACAAGAAGCACGGCACCGACATCGTCTCGGTCGAGCCCGTGCACCTGGAGCCGCTCGGCGTCTACTCCAAGAAGGTCAAGTCGATCGCCGACCTGCCGGACGGCGCCACCGTCGGCCTGCCCAACGACGCCACCAACGAGGGCCGCGCGCTCAAGCTGCTCGCCGACAACAAGCTCATCACGCTGAAGGACGGCGTCACCACCGCCGCCACCCCGGCCGACGTGACGGGCAACCCGAAGAACCTCAAGTGGAAGGAGCTGGAGGCCGCCCAGCTGCCCCGCTCCATCGCCGACCTCGACGCCGCCGTCATCAACGGCAACTACGCGCTCGACTCCGGCCTGAAGCCCGCCACCGACGCGCTGGTGCTGGAGAAGGCCGAGGGCAACCCGTACGCCAACATCCTCGCCGTGAAGAAGGGCAAGGAGAACGACCCGCGCGTGAAGAAGCTGGCCGAGCTGCTGCACTCCGACGAGGTCAAGAAGTACATCGACGACACCTTCCAGGGCTCGGTCATCCCGGCCTTCTGAGCCGCGGTCCGATCCACGCCCTGATCCCGACCGGGCCCCCGCCGCACCTCGGCGGGGGCCCGGTCGGGCAGGATGCACCCGGGGCGCCCTGGTCGGCGGCGTTCTGACGTACCGTCGTGCGGGCGGCGCACCGCGTGACACCCGGGGCACGGAGGGGGCGTACGGTGTTGTGTTCACGACCCGGCGAGGAGAGACGGCATGGCAGCGAGCTTCCCCGAGACCGCCATCAGCACCGAACGGCTTCTGCTGCGGCCCCTTGCGGAGGACGACGCGCCCGGCCTGGCCACGATGATGGCGGACGAACTCGTCCTGGCCTGGACCGATCTGCCGCACCCCTTCACCGAGGCGTACGCGACCGAACTCGCCCGCACCCTCGCCCCCGCCCACCGGGCCGCCGGCCGCGGCATCGTCTTCGCCGTCACCGAGCACCTCACCCAGCGTCTGGTCGGCCTGGTCGAACTGCGCAACACCGACTGGCGCCTGCGCAGCACCGAGATCTCCTACGTCACCGCCTCCTGGGCCCGCGGCGAGGGCTACGCGCCCGAGGCCGTCCTCGGCGTCAGCCAGTGGCTGTTCGAGGACCGCGACTTCCTGCGCCTGGAACTGCGCACCGCCGCCGGGAACACCGCCGCCCAGCAGGTCGCCCAGAAGATCGGCGGCATCAGCGAGGGCGTGCTGCGCAGCGCCTGGATAGTCCGGGGCGAGTCCGGCGAGGCCGCGGTGGAGAGCCGCAGCGACCTCATCCTGTGGAGCCTGCTCCCGGAGGACCTGGACGCGCCCGAGCCCGAGCCGCAGCGGGGCGGCTGGCACGGCGACCAGCGCTACGTGCTGCGCGACTGAGCCGCCCCGATCGCGCGAGCCGCCTGTACCGCCCGAGCCGTTTGAGCCGCCTGAGCAGCCGATCCGCCGGCGGCTCGTCACGGACATGTGTACGAGATGTCGGCGCCGAGGGGATCACACCCGGTAGCCTCTGCACCGGCGCCGCACATCGGCGCGGTTTGTCGGCGCACCGAGTCGCACACCGGGTGACACCACAGGGACACCCCGGGGCGCAGGCCGGTCCGCGCACCGAGTCGAGGGAGAACGGCCGCAGATGGCTGACCGGATCACGGTCATCGGGTGGGACGGCACGCCGCTGACCGAGGCCGCCGGCGCGGCCCTCGCCGCAGCGACCCTGGTGGCCGGCGCCCCCTACCAACTGAACGCCCTCCCGGTGCCGGACGCCGCCGAGCGGATCACCCTCGGCAACGTCCGGCAGGCCGCCCGGCGGATCGCCGAGCACCGCGGCGCCGCCGTCGTGGTCGCCGAGGGCGACCCGGGCTTCTTCGGCGTCGTGCGCGCGCTGCGCCGCCCCGAGTACGGCCTCGAACTGGAAGTCCTGCCCGCCGTCTCCTCGGTCGCCGCCGCCTTCGCCCGGGCCGGCATGCCCTGGGAGGACGCCCAGGTGGTCAGCGCCCACGGCGGACGGCTGCGCCGCGCGGCCAACATCTGCCGGGCCCACCCCAAGGTCGCGGTGCTGACCGCGCCCGGCGCGGGGCCGAGCGAACTGGCCCTCATGCTGCGCGGGGTGCACCGGACCTTCGTGGTCTGCGAGGCCCTCGGCACCCCGGACGAGGACGTCACCGTCCTCACCTCCGACCGGATCGCCGACCACGTGTGGCGCGACCCCAACGTGGTGCTGGTGATCGGAGGCCACGGCGGTCCCCAGGCCGGCGGGGTCGACACGGAGGCCGGCTGGCTGGCAGGGCGCCCGGTCGGCTTCCCCGGCGCGGACCGCGGCTGGGCGCTCCCCGGTGACGCCTACGCGGGCGCCGGGCGCGCGGGGGACGAGCCCGGCGCATCGGAGGCGCTCCCCGCGCACGTGCGCGCCCTGGTGCTGGCCCGTCTGGGTGCTCGTCCGGGGGATCTGGTCTGGTCGGTCGGCGCGGGCAGCGGCGCCCTCGCGGTGGAGGCGGCCCGCTTCGGCGCCGCCGTGGTCGCGGTCGAGGCGTCCCGCTCGGCCTGCGCCGGGTTGGCGGTGAACGCGCGCCGGTACGGCGTCGAGGTGGAGACCGTGCACGGGCAGGGCCCCGAGGTGCTGGGCGGCCTGCCCGAGCCGGATGTGGCGGTGGTGGAGTCCGGCGGCCTCGACGTGGTGCGCGCGGTGCTGGCCCGCCGTCCTGAGCGGTTCGTCGCGGTGCCCCGGACCCTCGCGGAGGGGGAGCAGATCCACCGGGCGATCGCCGAGGCCGGCTACCGGGCGGACGGTGTGCTGCTGCAGTCCACTCCGCTGTCGGCCGCCGGTGGCGCCGGTGGCGGGCTGGTTCTGGGGGCGGGTGGAACCGGCGTGCTGCTGCTCTGGGGTGAGCAGATCGCGTGAAGGACCGGGGTGCGTCCTGTGGATTCGACCTGATCCGCCGGGCGCATTCTGGTCCCGCGCTGTGCTGCTGAGGGGTCGTGGTGGGGCCGGGCGGTGATCCAGGTCGCATCCGGACACCGATTCGAGAGGTGACCGTGCTGGGCCGGTAGTGTGGCGTCCTGGGCGGCTGCGGCGGTCGGCGACCCACCCGATTCAGTCGGTTTGTCGCCTTTTTGACGTGGTGCAATCCGGTTTTGCTCGGAGTGTGGGCAATTCGACGGGCCGCGTGCCGGACCTGGAGAATGCCGTAGGGTCCGGTGCGGTCGTGCCGGTTGCTCCGGGTTGTCGTTGTTTCAGATGGTGCACCGCCCGGTGTGGGCGGTGCGCAGGCCGGGGTGCCGCAGTGCGCCGGAAAGACTTGGGCCGCAGCGCCTCGGCGCGGCGGCCGCGTGTGGTTGAGGGACGGGCCGGTGCAGGCCCGGCCCGTGCGGATGGGCGCTGCGGTCGGTGATCGTGTCGCCAAGGGCGCGGCAGCGGCCTGGAAGGAGCGTTTGACAATGACCGATGGCGGCCACGTCCCGGGCGAGGGATTGCCGGAGCACCTGAACGCCGGGCCGGACACGCTCGGCGGACCGGAGGGCGTCGCGGGCGTTGCACCCCTCCAGGGCGTCGCGACGGACGGCGGCGTGATCCCGAACCCGACGGCGCCGGGCCACGGCCCGGCCGGTGGTGCGATGCCCCCCGGCGCGGGTGTCATCCCGCCGCAGGGCCAGCCGCTGGGCGCGTCCGGCTTCGCCGTACCGGCCCCCGGCCTGTCGGCTCCCGGCGCACCGGCTCCCGGTGTGCCCGGTGAGGGCTGGGGGATCGACCCGGGCGCCCCGCGTCCGGCTTTCCACTTCCTCGACCAGGACGACGAGGACGACGTCCTGCTGATGCCCGGTCCGCAGGGCTCCTGGGGCGAGCCGCTGGCGCCCCTCCCGACCGAGCAGACGCCGCTCGCGCCGCAGCAGGACGGCACGCCGGTCGAGCCTTCGTGGCCGCCGCTGGAGCCGCCGGCGCTCGGCGCCGAGCAGGCGCAGCAGCCGTTCCACGCCGCCCCGGCGCACCCGCAGGCCACGGAGGCGATGACGGCCGCTCAGCCGCCGCGCCGCCCGCTGCACGCAGGCCCGCCGATCCCGGACCCGTCGCTGATGACCGGCCAGGTCCCGGTGCGCTCGCTCGCCGACCGCGGCCCGTCGCAGGGCGGCACGCCCGCGCACGGCATCCCGGTGGTCGGCCGGCCGCCGATGGCCGAGGCCGTCGCCCCGGCGCCGGCCGCCGCGCCGCAGGCCGTTCCGGCAGCGCCCGCGCCTTCGGTGGCGCCGGCGGTTCCCGCGACGGAGGCCCAGGAGTTCCAGCAGGTGCCGCTGGCCTCGCACCCGGTCGAGGCCCAGCTGGCCGTCGAGACGGTCGGGGCGATCGAGGTGATCGAGGTCGTCGAACTGCCGGAGGCCGTCGTCGTCGCCGAGGCCGTGGTGGACGCGGCGCAGGCCGCAGTGGCCGAGCCGGTCCCGGCGGAGTCCGGCCAGCCGGTCGTCGACCCGAGCGGCACGCCCCTCGCCGGGGCCGTGGTGACGGCGCCCGCAGAGGTGCCGGTCGAGATCGCCGTCGAGCCCGTCGCCGAGGTTGGCGTCGAGGCCGCCGCGCAGGCCGCGCCCGCGGAGCAGGCCGAGGCCCCCGCCCCGGCCGGCCCGCCGCGGCGCATCTCCGCATTCCTCGCCGCGCCCACCGGTCTGCCTCCGGTCGCGGCGGCCGCGCAGGCCCCGGTGGCCGAGGAGGCCGCTCCGCAGCAGCCCGCTCCCATAGCGGCCGAGGAGCCGGCCGAGGAGCCGATCCAGGCCGCCCCGCCCGTCGAGGCCGCTGGAGCGGTCGAGTCCGGCGAGCCCGCCGAGGCCGTGGCGCCCGCGCCGGAGGCGGTCGTCGAGCCCGTCGTCGAAACGGTCGTCGAGGCGGTCGCCGAGACCGCCGCCGGCACGGGCGAGATGCCCTCCGGCCAGGCCGTCGTCGAGCCCGTCGAGCCTGCCGTCGAGGTCGCTGCCGAGCCCGTTGTCGAGCCCGCCGAGGGCGAGCAGCCGCAGGAGGCCGCGCCGGTCGTGGACCAGGCCGTCGAGGCCCCGGTCGAGCCGGTCGTCGAGCCCGTCGTCGAGCCTGAGACCGAGGCCACCGCAGCGGAGACCGCGCCGCAGCCGGTCGCGGACGCCACCCCGGTCACCGAGGCTGCCGACGCCACCGAGCCCGTTGCCGCAACCGCGGAGACCATCGAGACCGCCGCCGAGCCGGTCGCCGAGACCGCCCCGGCCACCCCGGAGGACCAGACCCAGCCCGTCACCGAGCCGGCCGCAGAGTCCGCCGAACAGGCCCCCGCCGCCGAGGCCCCCACCGTCGAGCCCGTGGCCGCCGAGTCCGTCGCCGAGGAGGCCGCCACACCGGAGGCCCCCGCCGCCGACCAGGCCGCTGACGCGTCCGTGGCAGCCGAGGCCCCCGCCGCCGAGCAGCAGCCTGCCGAGCCTGCCGAGCCTGCCGAGCAGGCCGCCGAGCCGCAGACGGAGGCGTCGACGGAGGAGCCGGCGGAGGCGCCGACGGAGGACCAGGCGGAGCAGCCCGCCGAGGAAGCGCCGGCCGAGGAGCAGGCCGAGGAGCCGGCCGAGCCCCGCGGCCCGGCCGCGCCCGGCTTCGGCGAGGCCGAACGCGAGGCCGTCCACCAGGTGATCCGCGAGCGCCGCGACATCCGCAACGGCTTCCGCCCGGACCCGATCCCGCACGAGGTGCTGATCCGCGTCCTGGAGGCCGCCCACACCGCGCCCAGCGTCGGCTACTCCCAGCCCTGGGACTTCGTGGTGATCCGCTCGGCCAAGACCCGCCGGCGGATGCACGCCCTGGCCGAGCGCCAGCGCGAGGTGTACGCGGACTCGCTGCCCAAGGGCCGGGCCAAGCAGTTCAAGGAAATCAAGATCGAGGCCATCCTCGAGACGCCGGTCAACATCGTGGTGACCGCCGACCGCACCCGCGGCGGCCGGCACACGCTGGGCCGGCACACCCAGCCCCAGATGGCCCCGTACTCGGCCGCGCTGGCGGTCGAGAACCTCTGGCTGGCCGCCCGCGCCGAGGGCCTGGGCGTCGGCTGGGTGAGCTTCTTCGACGACGAGGAGCTGGTCCGCGAGCTCGGCCTGCCCGAGCACCTGGAGGTCGTCGCCTACCTGTGCGTCGGCTTCGTCGACTCCTTCCCGGACGAGCCCGAGCTGGAGCAGCAGGGCTGGGCCAAGAAGCGCCCGCTGTCCTGGGTGGTCCACGAGGAGCAGTACGGCAACCGCGCGCTGCCCGGCGAGGAGCCGCAGAGCCTGCTCGCCGAGACCCTGCGCGGCATCCGCCCGCTGGACGCCAAGGCGCTCGGCGAGGCCTGGGACCGGCAGAAGCGGATGACGAAGCCGGCCGGCTCGCTCGGCATGCTGGAGATCATCTCCGCCCAGCTGTGCGGCCTGTCCCGCAAGTGCCCGCCGCCGATCCCGGAGCCCGCCTGCGTGGCGATCTTCGCGGGTGACCACGGCGTGCACGCGCAGGGCGTCAGCCCGTGGCCGCAGGAGGTGACCGCCCAGATGGTCGGCAACTTCCTGGCCGGGGGAGCGGTGATCAACTCCTTCGCCAAGCAGATCGGCACCGAGGTCTGCGTGGTCGACGTCGGCGTCGCCGCCGAACTGCCGGAGGCCATCCAGCAGGGCCGCACCACCGGCCTGCTGCCGCGCAAGGTCAAGCCCGGCACCGCCGACATGACCCAGGGTCCGGCGATGACCCGCGAGGAGGCCCTCAAGGCCATCGAGGTCGGTATCGAGACCGCCCGCGACCTCGTCGCGGCGGGCAACAAGGCGCTGGTCACCGGCGACATGGGGATCGCCAACACCACCGCCTCGGCCGCCCTGATCTCGGTGTTCACCGGCCTCGACCCGGCCGAGGTCACCGGCCGCGGCACCGGCATCGACGACGAGACGCACGCCCGCAAGATCGAGGTCATCCGGGCCGCACTGGCCCTGCACCGGCCTGACCCGGCCGACCCGATCGGCGTCCTCGCCGCCGTCGGCGGCCTGGAGCACGCGGCCCTGGCCGGCTTCCTGCTGGGCGCGGCCTCGCTGCGCACCCCGGTGGTCCTGGACGGCGTCATCGCGGGTTCGGCCGCGCTGGCGGCCAAGGCGATCGCCCCCGAGGTGCTGGCGGCCTGCATCGCCGGCCACCGCTCCGCCGAGCCCGGCCACCAGGCCGCGCTGGCGAAGCTGGGCCTGCGTCCGCTGATCGACCTGGACCTGCGGCTCGGCGAGGGCACCGGTGCCCTGCTGGCCCTGCCGCTGGTGCAGAGCGCGGCCCGGGCGATGCACGATGTAGCCACCTTCGACTCCGCCGGGGTCACCGAGAAGGGCTGACGTCCTCCGTCACCACTCCGCGGACCGGCCCGAGGGCGCGCCGGTCCGCGGAGCGGCGTCACGCCGCACCCGCACCCCCGACCCTCACCCCCGATCAGGAGCACCGCCGATGACCGCGCCCACCCCGCACCCCAGCACCGAAGGCCGTACCCCGTACCCGGTCGGCCTGCTGCTCGCCGGCCGCCGCGTGGTCGTGGTCGGCGGCGGCCAGGTCGCGCAGCGCCGGCTCCCCGCGCTGATCGCCACCGGTGCGGAGCTGCACCTGATATCGCCGGCCACCACCCCGGCCGTGCAGGCGATGGCCGACGCGGGCGAGCTCACCTGGCACGCCCGCCCGTACCGGGACGGCGACCTGGCCGGCGCCTGGTACGCCCTGGTCGCCACCGACGACCCGGCGGTCAACGGTGCCGTCAGTGCCGAGGCCGAGCGCGAGCGGGTGTTCTGCGCCCGCAGCGACGACGCCTCCGCCGCCACCGCCTGGACCCCGGCCAGCGGCCGCGACGCGGGTGCCACCGTCGCGGTCCTCACCGGTGACCCGCGCCACTCCGCGGCTCTGCGCGACGCCATCGTGGACGGCCTGCGGGACGGCTCGCTGGCTGTCCGCCAGTTCCGCGCGCACGGCGTCGGCGGCGCCTCGGGCCAGCCGGGCCAGGGGAGCGTCGCCCTGGTCGGCGGCGGCCCGGGCGACCCGGACCTGATCACCGTGCGCGGCCGCCGCCTGCTGGCCGACGCCGACGTGGTGGTCGCCGACCGCCTCGCCCCGCGCGAGCTGCTCGCCGAACTGCCCGAGCACGTCGAGGTGATCGACGCTTCCAAGATCCCTTACGGCCGGTTCATGGCCCAGGAGGCGATCAACCGGACGCTGATCGAGCACGCCAGGGCCGGCAAGTTCGTGGTCCGGCTCAAGGGCGGCGACCCGTACGTCTTCGGGCGCGGCGGCGAGGAGCTGCTCGCCTGCGCCGAGGCCGGACTGCCGGTCACCGTCGTCCCGGGCATCTCCAGCTCGATCAGCGTCCCGGCGGCGGCCGGCGTCCCGGTCACCCACCGGGGCATGACGCACGAGTTCACCGTGATCTCCGGTCACGTCGGCCCGGACGACGAGCGCTCGCTCACCAACTGGGAGGCCGCCGCGAAGATGCGCGGCACCCTGGTGCTGCTGATGGCCGTGGACAAGATCGGCGCGATCGCCGCGAAGCTCGTCGAGCACGGCCGCCCGGGCGACACCCCGGTCGCGATCGTCCAGGAGGGCACCACCGCCGCCCAGCGCCGGGTGGACGCCACCCTGGCCACCGTCGCCGCGACCGTCGAGGCCGAGCGGATCAAGCCGCCGGCCGTGATCGTCGTCGGCGACGTGGTCAACGTCCTGGCGGCCGCCTTCCAGCGCTGAGTGCCCGGAGTGGGAAGTCGGGCCCCTCGACTTCCCACTCCGACTTCCCCCTCTGGCCGGCCACTCGGCCACTCCGACCGGCTACTCCAGCGGCTGCTCCGTCCAGATCACCTTCCCCGTCGCCGTGTAGCGCGTCCCCCAGCGGTCCGCGAACTGCGCGACCAGGAACAGCCCGCGCCCGCCCTCGTCCGTGGTCGCCGCGTACCGCAGGTGCGGCGAGGTGCTGCTGCCGTCCGACACCTCGCAGATCAGCGCCCGGTCCCGCAGCAGCCGCACCCGGATCGGCCCGGTGCCGTACCGGATGGCGTTGGTCACCAGCTCGCTCAGGATCAGCTCGGTGACGAACGCCGCCTCGTCCAGCCCCCAGGCCGCCAGCCGCTGCGCGACCTCGGCCCGGACGGCGCCCACCGCCGCCGGTTCGGGCGGCACCTCCCACTCCGCGACCTGGTCCGGCGCCAGCACCCTGGTCCGTGCCACCAGCAGCGCGATGTCGTCCAGCGGACGCTCCGGCAGCATCGCCCCGAGCACGTCCGCGCAGGTCTGCTCCGGTGTGCGCGGCGGCCCGGTCAGCGCCGCCCGCAGCAGTTCGAGCCCCTCACCGATGTCGCGCTCGCGGTCCTCCACCAGCCCGTCGGTGTACAGCACCAGACGGCTGCCCTCCGCGAGGTCCAGCTCGACGTTCTCGAACGGCAGCACCGCCAGCCCCAGCGGCGGCCCGGTCGCCAGCTCCGGGAACACCACCCGTCCGTCCGGGCCCACCACGGCGGGCGGCGGATGGCCGGCGCTGGCCAGCGTGCACCGCCGCGCCACCGGGTCGTAGATCGCGTACAGGCAGGTCGCCCCGGTCAGGGCCGCGCTCTCGCCGCTCCCGGCCTCGTCCTGGTCGATCCGGTTCACCAGGTCGTCCAGGTGCCCCAGCAGCTCGTCCGGCGGCAGGTCCAGTGTCGAGAAGTTGTGGATCGCCGTCCGCAGCCGGCCCATCGTCGCCGCCGCGTGCAGGCCGTGCCCCACCACGTCCCCGACGACCAGGGCCACCCGCGCGCCCGGCAGTGGGATCACGTCGAACCAGTCGCCGCCCACCCCGGCCTGGGCCGGCAGGTAGCGGTGCGCGACGTCCAGCGCGCTCTGCGGCGGCAGGTTGCGCGGCAGCAGGCTGTGCTGGAGCGTCACCGCCATCGCGTGCTCCCGGGTGTAGCGGCGCGCGTTGTCGATGCACACCGCCGCGTGCGCCACCAGCTCCTCGGCCAGCACCAGGTCGTCCGCCTCGAACGCCTCCGAGCGGTCCGCCCGCCAGAACCGGGCCACCCCCAGCAGCACCCCGCGCGCCCGCAGCGGCACCCGCACCATCGAGTGCACCCCGTACGCCAGCACCCGGGCCGACCGCTCCGGATCCTGCTCCCGCCACCTAGGGGCCTGGGCCAGCCAGGGCTCCAGCCCCGACTCCCCGCTGTGCAGCGCCCCGGCCAGCGGGGTGGCCGGCACCACGTCCAGCACCGTGTCCACCGGGTAGAACGGGGCGTCGTCCCGGATCCCGGCGAGCGCGACGCGGCGCATCCGCCCAAGCGAGGTGCCCGGCGGCGGCTCCTCGCCCGTCAGCACCTGGTCCGCCAGGTCCACCGTGACGAAGTCCGCGAACCGGGGCACCGCGACCTGCGCCAGCTCCTCCGCCGTCCGCGTCACGTCCAGCGAGCTGCCCACCGTCACCCCGGCGTCGTACAGCAGCCGCAGCCGCCGCTGCGCGCCCTCGGCCCGGCCGGACAGCGCCAGCAGCTCGGTGGAGTCACGCAGCGTGGCGACGCAGCCCGGCGGGCCGCCCACCTGGTCGGTCAGCCGGACGTTCACCGCCAGCAGCCGCTCCCCGGCCAGCACCACCTCGTCCGTCACCGGGCGCTGGGCGGTCAGCAGCTCCTCGGGCGCGGGTTCCAGGCCCAGCTCGGTCACCGGCCGGCCCTCGGCGTCCGGCGGCAGGTCCAGCAGCCGCCGCGCCTCGTCGTTGCAGAGCAGCAGCCGACCGTCCGCGCCGACGATCATGACGCCCTCGCGCACCGCGTGCAGCACGGCCGCGTGGTGCTCGTACATCCGGGTCATCTCCGCCGGGCCCAGCCCGTGGGTCTGGCGCCGCAGCCGCCGGCTGATCAGCGCCGTGCCGAGGGTGGCCAGCCCGACCGCGCCCGCGGCGGCGCCCAGCACCACCGGCAGCTGCCGCTCGCTCGCGCTGCTGACGCTGCGCACCGTGACGCCAGCCGAGACCAGCCCGGCCACCGAGCCGTCCGGCGCGTACACCGGGACCACCGCCTGGACCAGCGGGCCGAGCGAGTCGGTGACGCGCTCGGTCACCACCTGCCCGTGCACCGCGGGCAGGTAGGTGCCGACGAACTTGTGGCCGATCAGGGCCGGGTCGGGGTGGGTGTAGCGGATGCCGTCGTCGTTCAGCACGACGATGAAGCCGACGCCCGACGACATCCGCGCGGCCTCCGCCTTGGGCTGCAGGACCGCGGTCGGGTCGGGGGAGCGCAGCGCGTCGACGATGCCCGGCGAGTTGGCGAAGGTCTGTGCGACCGCCACCGACCGGTTGCGGGCCTCGTGGTCGGCGTCGGTGCGCGACTGCACCACCAGCGCCACCGCGGCCGCCGCCACCAGCAGCAGGACGACGAGGACCTGCAGCGCGAACACCTGCCCGGCCACCGACCGGTGCCGTACGGGCCACGGCCGCTTCGCGCGTGGCAGCTGTAGCCGACCGTTTGGGCGCCCACCGGAGGAGCCGGCGGAACCAGTAGCACCAGAGGCCGACGGAGCCCAGGATCGGCCCGGAAAACGGGCCATACGGCCATGTTTGCACCATGGCTGGCACAGGGCCAAGGCCAGCCCGCCCCGCGGCTTGGGCCGTTTGGCCTTCCCCGCCCCGCCTTGGCAAGATCGCAGGGTGTCCGAACCCAGCACCATCACCGACCCCGCCGACCCCCGCCTCGGCGACTACACCGGCCTCACCGACGTCGAACTGCGCCGTCGGCGCGAACCCGCCGAAGGCCTGTTCATCGCGGAGGGGGAGAAGGTCATCCGCCGCGCCCTCGCCGCCGGCTACCGGATGCGGTCGATGCTGCTGACCTCCAAGTGGCTGGAGGTGATGGCCGACGTCATCGCCGAGGCGGACGCCCCCGTCCACGTCGTCGAGCCGGGGCTCGCCGAAGCCGTCACCGGCTACCACGTCCACCGCGGCGCGCTCGCCTCGATGGAACGCAAGCCGCTGCCGCAGGCCGCGGACCTGCTCGCCGGCGCCCGCCGGGTCGCCGTCCTGGAAGGCCTGGTCGACCACACCAACCTCGGCGCGATCTTCCGCAGCGCCGCCGCCCTCGGCATGGACGCCGTCCTGCTCTCGCCCGACTGCGCCGACCCGCTGTACCGGCGCGCCGTGAAGGTCTCCATGGGCGCCGTCTTCGCGGTGCCCTACGCCCGGCTCGACCCCTGGCCGGCCGCCCTGGAGACCGTCCGCACCGCAGGGTTCACCCTGCTGGCCCTGACCCCCGCCGACGGCGCCGTCGACCTCGCCGGCCTCGCCCCGCACCGCCTCCCCAAGGCGGCCCTGATGCTCGGGGCCGAAGGCGACGGCCTGACCGGACCCGCTCTCGCCGCCGCCGACCACGCCGTCCGTATCCCGATGGCCCACGGCATCGACTCCCTCAACGTCGGCGCCGCCGCCGCCGTCTCCTTCTACGCCGTCACCGCCCCCACCGCCTGACGGGGACGTCGGCCTCCCCTCTCACGCCGGAGGAGCCCCCACGTAGAAAGCGGGAAGCAGGAAGTCGGCTAGGCCGACTTCCTGTGCCGCGCCCTCCCGTGCTCAGCCCGCCGCAGCGGTGGGCGGAGCCGGGGCGGCGGCCGGGGGCTGGGTGGCGGGGCCGGAGGCGCCGGGCCAGGACTCGTCCAGGGTGCCGTCGGTACGGACGGTGTAGCGGGTGGAGGTGGTCGCGCCGGTCGCGGCGACCCGCTCCTCGCGGACGACCGTCCCGCCGTCGAGCCGCCAGGTGGCCGTCGCCTGCGGGTCGGCCGCCGAGGTGCGGGAGGTGGCGGCGACCGGGGTGTCCCCGATGAAGGAGAAGAGCTGGACGAGGTCGACCGGCACCGAGCCCTCGGCCCGCCGCAGGACGACGACCGCAGCCGGGGCGCCCTTGTACCGGGCGGGCAGCACGGAGCTGAGCACGACCTGCGGGCCGGCCCCGACCGACCGGCCGTCCCGGAGCGCGATGCCGGGCCCGCCGGTCCCGTCGGGGTAGCTGCGGTTGGGCCAGTCCACCACCGGCCCCGATCCGTACGGGGGCGCCAACGGGCTGTCGCCCGTGCCGCCGTGTGCGGCCGCAGCGGCGGCGGGCGGGGTGGCCGGAGGCTGGGCGGCGGGGGGTTGGGTGCCGGGGGCTGCGGCGGCCCCGTCCACCGAGGTCCCCGGCACGGCCTGCGCGCCGCCTGCGGCGGGCGCACTGGCGGTGGACCCGCTGGAAGGCCGCAGGCCCTGCTTGCTGCGGTTCTCGCACCCCTGGGCGGCCGCGATGGCCAGCGCGACGCCGAGCGTCACGGTGACGAAGACCACGAGCCGCTGCCGCAGCAGCCGCTGCCGCGCGTTGCCGGGCCGCCCGCCGGGGGCGGGGGTGTGCTGGCGGTCCCGGGGGTGCCCGCGGTCGCGGGTGCCGGGCCGGCCGGGGGGCGGGGTGTGCGGCCGCTCCCGCAGCGGGCGGGTCACCGGTGTGGCCTCGGGCCGGGGGAGCGGGGCGGTGGCCGCCTGCGAGCGCCGGGCCGCGGCTGCGGCGGCGGCCCGGGACCGTGC